>DATJRX010000064.1:0-32900 GCA_035504395.1 Thermoplasmata archaeon
GTGTAATTTTCACCGGCGCCGACCAGCACCCCGCGGCCGCGCTGGATCCGGAGCGCAAACTCGGGAAACCACCCGCTGGGCCCGTAGATGAGCCCCATTCGGAGCATCACGAGCGGGAGTCCCCACTCTCGCCTCGCTTCCTCGAGAAGCGGTCGGGACTGAGCGCTCAAGTGAGCGTACCCGAACGGCGCGGCGGCCGGCGCCACGGTTTCGTCGAACCACGCGTCCCCCGTGGGGGCATAGTCTTCGAGGCCGCTCAGCGCCACGTAGGTACGAAGCGGGGAGGTCTGGGCTCGAATTCTCGAGAGAAGAAAGGCGGTCATCGACTTCCGTTCTTCTGCGCCCTGTCGAGCCTTGCGCAGCGTGAAACGGCCCGGTGCACGGACCTGCGTCGCATCCACGACGGCCGTGACCCCCGCCAGCGCCGCCCCCCAGTCGCCCCGGCCGGTGAGGTCTCCGACCACGGTGGAAATCCCGGAACCTTGGAGTCGGGACGCCGCCTCGGGGCGTCGGACCATCGCCCGAACGGAGTGTCCCCGGTGGGCGAGCGCGCGGACCGCCGCGCCACCGACGAGGCCCGTGGATCCGACGACGAGGACCGTCTCCGACCCCATCGTGGCGCGCATTGTATCGCGACCTTAAGAGCTGGGGTTGGCGGCGATGCCTCCGGCGGGCCACGTCGGGAAAGAGAACCCCGGAAACTGCACCGCAGGTACCCCGATCCGGGCGCACGACCCCGCGGCTCGCGGAACCTCCGGCAATGCAGGCGTCGGAGAATTCGCTCGGGCCACGTTGAGAGCAACGACGATCCAAGGAGGTGGCACGGGGGGGCGGACCGACCCAGCACCGCGTCCGTCGCTCTGGCCAAAGTAAAGGCTTTAGTAAGAGGATGCTTTACCTAACTCACATGGACGCCTTCCGGGCCTTGGCGGAACCGCGCCGGCGCAGGGTGGTGGAGATCCTCGCTCGCCGAGGCACCCTCAGCGCCTCCCAGATCTCCCGAGAGTTCGACGTGACACCCCAGGCGATCTCGCAGCACCTCCGGGTGCTGCGGGAGGCGAACGTCCTCCGGATGGAGCGGCGAGCTCAGCGAAGGCTCTACACGTTCAATCCACAGTCCACCGATCAGATCCAGGTCTGGACGGGTCAGATGGCTCGGCTATGGCGCGGCAGGCTCGATCGATTGGAGAACGCTCTGAAGGAGGAGATGGGATGAACCCACCGTCAAAACCGGAATCCGTGACCGCCGAGCGAAACTCCGTGACCGTGACGCGAGACTACGAATTCCCACGGGAGTCGGTCTTCCGCATGCTCACCGACCCGGGGACCGCGAAGAAGTTCTTTACCCCAGAGGGGGCGGAAAAACTCGTCTTCGAGTGGGACCCGAGGCCCGGAGGCGCCATCCGAATCCATGACCGACACCCGGACGATGGAGTCGTCTACCAGACGTCGGGGACGATCGTGGACTTCGTCCCCCCCGAGCTTCTTCGTTTTCGGAGCACCACGACGCCGGGGGACGGGACCGTCCCTTTTGAGGCGCTGCAAACGGTGAGGTTCGAACCGCTCGGGCCCCGGAGAACGCGGGTGACCGTCCACGTGAAGGTGATCTCGGCCGGCTCGTTCTCCGGGGGCCCGGAGTCCCTCGCGGCGGGGTTCGTGGGCGGGTGGGGTCAGACCCTGGAAATGATGCAGAAAGAGCTGGCGGGCCCGTCGGTACCGGGTCCGCTCCGGAAGGCGAATCGGTCCGAAGACCGTTAGGGAAGGAGGGTGGAGTCGATGGTCTACGTCGAGGATATGGGTACGGTCATCGAGGCCAGCTTGACGGAGCTGGAGTCGTTCCTCGAATCGGAAGAGCATTCCTCGACGCATTCGGACGATGTCCGAAACTTCCGGGTGGTGGAGACCTCCGGGCCGACGGTCGTTCTTACGTTCGAGCGGAACCTCGACGGACGGTGGAAGAAGTCGAGCAGTCGGATCACGTCGTTCCCCCCATACTGCCGCTGGATCGAAGAGATCGAGGGAGACCTCGCCGGGTCGAGGTTCGTCAGCATCCACCGTCCCGAGGGGGCAAGAACCCGAGTCGACCTGTTCGGGGACATCCGGTGGAAAGGTAAGAGCCCCGAAGAGACTCGGATCCTCTGGCTGAACCTCCTCGCCAAGACGCACGAGGAAGATGTCGCGTCGTTGAAGAGGTTCCGCGACTGAGCGTGGGAACTCGTACCCATCTCCCCCGAGGTCAGGCCCCCTCCTTCCGAGCGGCCCACTCGCCGAAATCCGAGAGGATGGACCGACCCGGGGGTGCGTCGCTCGAGCGAGGTTCCGGCGCGGAGCGCAGGGTCGCCCGGTCGGCAGCGGCCCGAAGCTCCTCGTGTTCTCGGGCAGGGGGTCGGGATTCGCTTAAACGCGCAGATCCGTGTAGGCCGCTCCGAGCCCGCGGGTGTCGATGTCGCGTAAGGTCGTGGCGGCGGAATTGCTGTCGCTCGACGGAGTGGTGGACGGGCTCGAGGATCTGTTCGTTGGCGTGGAGGACGAAGTCCTGGAGGAGAACTTGGCGCGGGGCATCGCTGCCACGGACACCGTCCTCCTCGGTCGGCGGACCTTCGACCAGTGGGCGGGATTCTGGCCGACCAGCCGCATCGAGCCGTTCGCGAGCTTCATCAACGCCGTCGAGAAATTCGTCGTCACCTCGTCCCCGCTCACCCTGGACTGGGCGCACAGTTCCACGGTCACGGGCCCCCTCCCCGAATTCGTACGGTCCCTGAAGGAGAAGCCCGGCGGCGATATCCGGGTCCTTGGGAGCATCCAGCTGACCCGGACCCTCCTCGAAGCCGGCCTCCTCGACGAGCTGCAGCTCGTGATCGCCCCGGCCCTCAAGATCCGGGGTCGGAAGCTATTCGATGCCGGGACTCCCCGACGCTTCACGCTCACGCGGAGCGTCATCTCTCCGAACGGTTTCCTGGTGCTCGACTTCCGGGTCTGAAGAGCCGCCGCCGCGCGCTCCCGGACGTCCCCCGAGGGGGGCGTCGTCCGGGCGCGAGGGGTGGGGTTCGTCACGTGCGCCCGAAGTGCCCGGGTCCGGGGGTCAGTTCGATGGGGAGGGGCGAGCCAAGCCCCCCCCGCCTAAGCGCGATGAGCGATCCGTTCTCACGCATCCGCCCGAGCCATCACGCATCGGTCCCATGCTCCTCGAATCGGCGCCGGACGGGTCGCTCCGGGAACGGGTTCGGAGCGCCGGACCGTCGGATCCGGCGCCCCCTTCGGACGTCACGCCGACTTAGGTGAGCGCCACGAGCCACGGGACCAGGTTCGCCACGTTCGGCGTCCCCCATCCACTCGCGTCGTCCCAGCCCGGACCGGCATTGAACCCGACATAGCCGCCCGCGATCAGGTTGTTCCCGACCGTGATGTCGTGGAACGTCAGCGCGTAGAGCTGCGCATTGTGGCCGATCTCGTAGAGGGCGGGGTTGATGAATCCGAGCGTGCCGCCGGTCAGCTTTATATCGAGCTGGTCGGCGAGAGCCGCGATCGCCGCCCACTGCGGCGATCCCGAGCTCGTCCCGCCGAAGATGTAGAATCCGGTCGCCGGCGAGCCCGCGCCGAGCGTCCCCCAGTAGCCCAGCACTCCGCCGTCGATCGACGCGTCGTACGATACATCCGGAGTCGCGCGACCCGTGAGCCCCAGACCCGCCTGGTACGACGGGGCCGGGAAGATCAGGCTCGGAGCGCCGCCCGTGGCGGCGCCGAACGCCGGCTCGTTCCAGACCTGCTCGCCGCCGTAGCCGACGGGGATGCACTTCACCGCGAACGGATCCGCGCTCGGATTGTTGAGCTGGCAGGCCGCCGTGTTCTTGAACGTCACGAGGCCGGTGCTGCACGTCGCTGCCACCCCGCAGCTCGGGGTGGAGTCCAGGTAGTACGGGTTGCCCATCGTCCCGCCGACCGCGGTCACCAGCGGCGAGGAGGACGGATACGCTGGGTTGGCCGAGGTGAAGCCGAAGGGCGAGTTGTCGGCCCCCCAGTCGCCTGCCGACGCGAACACCGTCGTCCCTTCGCGGGCTGCGAGGGCGTAGGCCTTCTCCCCGGTGGTGAGCACGGAGGAGACGTACGAGGGCGACGAGGTCAGCAGGTCGAGCTCAGGGTCCCCGAAGCTCTGGCTGAGGACGGCGTGGGGGAACATCTTGATCGCCTGCAGGGCGGCCTTCTCGAGCGTCAGATCCTGGTCGTTCTTCGCGACGAACAGGACGATGTGAGCGCCCGGTGCCATCGCGTGCGAGTACTGGACGTCCAGGGTGATCTCCTGGCTCCATCCGAGCTCGTCCGAGCTCCCGTTGTTGAACGTCGGGCACGTACCGCCCTGGCAGACGACCTGGACCGTGGTGGCCGGAACACCGAAGGTGGAGTCGAACACGTTGAGGTCGGCTTGGACCGTCGGATCGCCGAATGCATCGAGAAGGACGATCGTCTGCCCCGACCCGTCGAGGCTCTTCGGATAGTTGTACGCCGCCTTGAGGTCCTGCCAGGTATAGCAGATCAGCCCGCCGCAGTACGGGCCGAGCGTCGCGCCCGCCGGGATCGACTTCTGGTAGAAGGTCGACGTGAGCGACAGGCTCGCGTGCGCGCCGACGATCTCCTCCGTCGCCCCCAGGCCGGCCGCCACGACGCCGAAACTGGCCGAACCGATCATCACCATCGCCACTGCCGTTGCCAAGAACACCGCCGACCGACGTGGTCGCATGTTCCCCCGGATGCGTTCCCGGTATAAAGTCCCGTGACCGCCCTTTCTCGAACGGTGCGCGGGAGTGGGTCGGATGCCCTCGGCGGGGTCGCGTCGCGGAACGGCCGCCGCCCGCCATCCTGCGGGGGTCCGAGGGTCGGATCCGCGGGCGATTTTCGGACGTCCGGAGCCCGTAGGGACCCATCCGCATCCGTGCGTGTCGCACGCGCGGCAGGTTCGTGAGAAATCCGCGCGCTCGCCAAATGCTTAAGTCGAACATCCGTTCCCGCCTGTCGAGCGCTGCACGGCAGCGTTCGGGGTAACCGGGAGGCCCTACCGCAGGTGGACCGCGTCGCGCGACCGCAGATGGCGTTCGGCCAGCCGGTCTCCAAGTTCCCCCGGGAGGTCCTGTGAACCCGTCCGAGACGTCACCGGGCCCGTTGACCTCGGAGACGTCCGCTTCCGCTCTCCCCAACTCCGCGGAACGGTCCGCGCCCCGGCCGCGGATCGGGGTCCCCTGGTCCGAGCCCGACCTGTCGACCGAGGAGCGTCGCGCGGTCGAGGCGGTGCTCGAGTCGGGTTGGCTCGGCATGGGCCCCCGGACCAAAGAGTTCGAGCGCGGCCTGTGTGAGTTCACCGGGGCACACGAGGCGATCGCCGTCAACAACGGGACCGCGGCGCTCGTCACCGCGCTCCTGGCCCACGGGATCCGTCCCGGGGACGAGGTCCTGGTCCCGACCTACACGTTCGTGGCGACCGTCAACAGCGTCCTCGCGGTCGGGGCGAAACCCGTCCTGCTCGATTGCGATCCTCGGACGCTCAACATCACCCCGGAGATCGTGGAGAGCGAGCTCCGCGACCACCCGAACGCGAAGGCACTCTTGTTCGTCGACGTGGCCGGCCAGCCGTGCGATCTCGACGCGCTCGCGGAGCTCGCCCGGGCCCGATCGCTCCTCCTCATCGAGGACGCGGCCGAGGCCTTCGGCGCGGGCTACCGGGGCCGCCGCGTGGGGGGCTTCGACCACACCACTGTCTTCAGCTTCCACATCGCGAAGCAGATGACCACGGTCGAGGGCGGTGCCGTCGTCAGCTCCGACCGCGAACTGGCCGCGCGCGCCCGGCTGATCCGGAGCCACGGCGAGGGTTCCGAGAAGTACGTCCACGTCGCCTTCGGCCTCAACTTCCGACCGACCGACCTGCTCTCGGCGATCGGGACCGTGCAGCTCCGGAAGGTCGAGCGGTACCTCGCGACCCGCGGCGCGCACGCGCGCCGATATCGCGAGTTCCTCGCGCCGTACCTCCGGTTCCAGGAGGTGCCGGACTTCGTCTCGCAACCGACCTGGATGATCTTCATGGCCCTCTGTCGGGAGCGGGAGGAGCGGGACGCCTATGTCCGGTGGCTCTCTGCGCACGGGGTTGACACCCGGATCCCCTGGCCTCCGGTGCACGCGCAGCCGTACTACGCCCGGGAGTTCGGGCCCTCGATCTTCCCGGCGGCGGACCGCACCTACCCCCGCGTGCTCGCCCTCCCGATGGGCAACGGCCTCACGGCCGATCAGGTCCAGGCGGTCATCGACTGTTCGCTCGACTTCTTCCAGCAGCGCGGCCGCTGAGGGACGGCATCCGTGTACGCAGGGCGGACGGTCCTCGTCACGGGGGCGGCGGGGTTCCTCGGCTCCCACCTGGTCGAGCGGCTCGTGTCGCTCGGGGCCCGCGTCGTCGCCGTCGACTCCGCGCCGATGCCGCCCGACTGGGCGAGCGGCCCGGCGAACGACGGTTCGGTCCGCTACGAGCGCGCGGATGTCGAGGACGTCTCCCGCCTCGAAACCCTGGTGCGGGACGAACGGCCGGACGTCGTGTTCCACCTCGCCGCGATCGCGAGCCCCCGGGCGTGCGCCAAGGACTTCGCGACCGCGTTCCGGGTGAATGTCGGGGGGACGCAGCGCGTCCTCGAGGCGTCGCGCGCCGTCGGCCACTTCGTCCTGCTCTCGAGCGCCGCCGTGTACGGCGCCCCGGTCGTTCTGCCGATGGCCGAGGACCACCCGCTGCTCGGGCGGGACCCGTACGCCATCACGAAGATCATGGCCGAGCTGCTGGTCGAGAACGCGGTCGTGAACGACGGCCGTCGCGCCTCGATCGTGCGGAACTTCAACGCCTTCGGCCCCCGGCAACCGACGGAGTACGTGATCCCGAGCGTGATCCGACAGGCGCTCACGACCGGTCGCATCGAGCTCTGGAGCGGCGCCCCGGTGCGGGACCTCATGTTCGTCGACAACACGGAGGAGGCGATCCTCGCGATCGGAGCCCGTTCCGACGGGGGCACGTTCAACGTCGGGAGCGGACGCGGGATGCGCATGGCCGACCTCGCCCAGCGGATCGCGGCGACGGTCGGGCGCGACGTCCCCATCGCCGACCTCGGCAAGCCCGTGACGGGCAGCCCGGCGCTCGTGGCGGACGTCCGACGGCTCCGGGCGCTCGGCTGGGAGGAGACCGTCCCGTTCGACGAGGGGCTGGCGCGCACGGTCGCGTGGTACCGCCGATGACCCCGCGCCGTGTCCTGGTCGCCACCCCGCTACCGCCCGAGGTCACAGGGGGGATCGAGGAGTACGCGTTTGGGGTCGTCGATGCGCTCCGGGCGGCCGGGGACGAGGTCGCGGTCGTGACCACCCGGGGCGACGTCCCGCCCGGGCGTTCCCGAGCGGCCTACGGAATCACGGCGCTGCCCGCGAAGGAACTGCTCGGTCGGCCAGTCTGCCTCGACCCGCGTTCCTACCTTCGGCTGTTCTCCCTCGTCCGGCGCTCCGACGTGGTGCACGTCCACATGCCGTTCCCGTTCGTGGAGGCGGTCGCCGCTGCGTTCGGGAAGGTCCTCGGGAAGCCGGTCGTGGTCACCTACCACATGGACGCGGTCGTCGACCAGGGTGGGACCCGCTCGGCGCGGTGGTTCCACCGGCTGGCCGAACGGCTGTACCGGGCGCTCTCGGCGGTCCCCGCCGTCGATCTCGCGGACCGGGTCTGCACGAACTCGCGGGTCTACGCGGAGCAGTCGCCCGTCCTCCGGACGCGCCTCGACCGGGTGACGGTCATCCACCAGGGCATCGATCCGAGGAAGTTCGGCGAACTCTCGCGCGATCGGGCAGCCGAGGTGCGTCGTGAGCTGCTCGGCGAGCGCTACACGAAGCTCGTGTGCTTCGTCGGGCGGCTCGTTCCCTACAAGGGGCTCTCGGTCCTGCTCGATGCGATCCGGGCCCGCGGCCCGCCGGGAACGCTGTTTGTCATCGGAGGCAAGGGACCCGAGGAGCCGAAGCTCCGCCGGACGATCGCGGAGCACGGGCTCACGAACGTCCGGCTGATCGGGTTCGTACCGGACGGCGACCTGATGAACCTGTTTGGCGCCTCGGACCTCGTCGTCTCCCCGTCCGTCTCGTCGCTCGAGTCGACGCCGATCACCCTCCTCTATGCCTCGGCCGTCGGTACCCCGGTGCTCGGCACCGAGGTCGGCGGGACGGGCGAGTCGATCCCGAACGACGGGATCGCCGGGCTCGTCGTTCCGGCCGAGGATCCCCGGGCCCTCGGGGACGCGATGGGTCGCCTGCTCGCGTCGTCCGGGGCGCGGCCGACGCCTCTGCCCCCCCGCTACTGGTCCGACGTCGCCGCCGACTACGGCAAGGTCATGGTCGAGCTGCGCTCTGCCTCGTCCTCCGCTCCGATGGCGCAACTCGATAGCCGAGCGGGACCGTATCTCGGACCCGCGGAGACGTTCGGAGGCAAGTGAGCGTCCCGGATCCCGCGCTCGGGATCCGGGTCGGTCGCGTCTCCGACTGCCGGGCCCTCGGCGCGCTGTACGCGTCCCGGTCCGAGTCCGACCGCGCGCTGTTCCACCCGTTCCCCGGCGGTCGATGGCTCGCCCCGTGGGTCTTCTTCGTGCTCCTCGTGGTCCAGGACCTGTTCCCGATCCTCGTGCGGCTCTGGCCCCCCTGGGGGTTCGCCTTCATCGTCTGCCCGGGGACGGCCCCCGGCACGATCGACGGCTTCGTGTACCTCCGCGTCCGACGCCGCGGTCCGAACGGGTACGTGGCGAACATCGGGACCCAGGTGGGGCCGCGCGCCCGTGGCAAGGGCGTCGGGCCGAAGATGATCCTCGCGCTCGCGGACGAGGCGCGTCGACGGGGCGTCGCCCAGATCGAGACCCAGGCCTACGCCTGGAACGCGTCCTCGCTCCGGATGGGGGAGAAGCTCGGGTTCCACGAGCCGAGCGACCCCGCGCTCGCCCACCAGCAGACCCCCCGCGGCGAGGTGATCACGCACGTCCTCGACCTCGTCCCGGTCGCGAGCCCGTCCGCAGCCGCACCGACCCCGTCGGGCGTCGCGAGACCGCCGACGCGCCTTCCCACCGATCGGGGGTCGGACATCCGGCTGGCGCGGCTCACGGACGTTCGACGCCTGGCTCGCCTCTACGCGTCCCGGGACCCGTCGGATCGTCGGTTGTTCCACCCGTTCCCGGACGGTCGGTGGATCGCCCCGTGGGTGTTCCTGACCCTGCTCCTCGCCCAGAGCCTGCGGCGCGTGCTCGTGCGCCTGCGCCCGGCCTGGGCGTTCGCGTTCGTGGTCTACACGGGGGTCGACGGTCGCTCGATCGACGGCTTCGTGTACCTGCGCGTCCGCCGCAAGACCCCGCAGGGCTACGTGGCGAACATCGGGACCCAGGTCGGCCCTCGCGCGCGGGGCCAAGGCGTGGGTCCCCGGCTGATCGGCGCCCTGGCGATCGTCGCCCGCGGCGACGGGATCTTCCGCTTCGAGACCGAGGCCTACGAGGGGAACGCCGCCTCGATCCGCATGTGCGAGAAGGTCGGGTTCCGGCTCGTCGACGAGCCGCCCGGCTTCCGCATCATGAACCGATACGGGCCCGAGGTCCAGCTCGTGATGGACCTTCCGCCGGCGGCGGCCTCGGCCGCGACGGCCGCGGCCCCTCCGCGCTCGGTCAGCGCCGCGACCGCGGCGGCGCTGCTCGCGACCTTCGCGATCCTCGTGATCCTTCGCCTCCAAATCCTCTTCTCCTACCCCTACCCGCCCGGCGGGGACGTCGCGGAGCAGCTCTACTGGTCGCACATCTGGCTCGGGACGGCGTTCCCGAGCCAGGTCTCGCCGTGGTGGATCCCGCCGGTGTACCTCTTCACCGTGTACATCCCGTTCACCCACCTGTTCCCGCTCTTCACCGGACAGCGGCTCCTGATGGGCGTGGTCCCGGCGCTGCTGCTGTTCCCGGCGTACTTCCTCCTGCGGGCTTCGGAGGTGAACCGGCCGTTCTCCCTGTTCGGTGCGGCGCTGCTCGCGCTCGCGGCGCCGCTCAGCCTGATGGTCACCTGGAACGCCGGCTACAACCTGTTCGGGATGTTCTGCGCGCTGATCTTCTTCGCGGGGCTCGTCGCCGCGCTCCGCACGCACCGGACCCGGTACGTCGTGGTGGCGGCCCTCGGGTTCGGCCTGACCGCCGGGGCGCACGATCTCACCTTCGCCTTCCTCTGCCTCGCGTTCCTCGTCACCGCTCTCCTCGCGTTCGCCCTATTGCCGGGGCGGCGGGCGACCGGGCGCACCCTGTTCTGGATCACTCTCGGCGGGCTGATCTGCGCCGCCCCGTTCGCGCTCGTCTACCTGACCCTGACGGCGCAGACGTCGAACGTCGGCGGGGCGGTGACCTCCTCCGCCCTCAACTCGCTCGCACAGGGGCTGTTCCCGTTTGTCTGGGGCGGCGGGAGCGTCTGGAACCCGCTGATCGAGATCGACACGCTGCTCTCGGTGCTAGGAATCCTCGCGCTCCTGGCCGCGCGCCTTCGGCGCCCGGAGACCCCGGTGCTCCTCGGTTCGCTGCTCTCGGGCGCCCTGCTCAGCGCGGCGTATCCCCAGCTGCCCGAGCGGGGACTCTACTTCGTTCCGCTCGGCGTCTACCCGATGGTCGCGATCCTCTTCCAGGTCGTCTACGACTTCGCGACCGGCCGAGCCGCCCGGCCGACCCCGGCGCCCGAGACGGCGTCCGCGCCGGCGCCCTCGGTTCCGGGCTCGTCCTCCACGGCCCGGCGCCGGCCCCGCGCCCGGGTGGTCGCGGCGGGCGGGATCGCGTTCGTGGTGATGGCGGTCCTGCTCGTGGCCAACGCGCAGCAGTCGCTCTCGGTCATGACGAGCGGGGAGCAGTTCTACGACGAACTGAGCGCCGAGGACCTGCCCGCGCTCAACTGGCTCGCCCACAACACCTCGCGCGACGCGGCGATCTACACTCCCGAGGCGGGCCTCGAGAAGTGGATCTGGGGCTACGCCAACCGGCAGTCGTACGCGCCGCAGCCGCTCAGCCTGCAGGACACGACGCTCTCGTACCAGGCGACCTACCTCGCCGACCTCGCCGCGCTCGGCCAGTACGTGTCGACCGACCCGTACCTCGCGGTCGCGCAGAACTCGCCCGCGCCGGTCGGCACGCCGATGATCTACCTACACTCGGAGTACTACTGGACGCTGCTGTTCAACACCGCGGCCGACAACATCAGCCTCGCCGTCGACGTCAACGGGACGGTCGTGCAGGCGAACCTCGCGAACGCGGAGCTGCTGAACTCCACGACCACGACCCCGTGTGCCGGATGCACCGGTGAGGACCTCACGTTCGCCTGGACCGGGGCCCCGTTCACGGCGCGGGAGGAGACGAACCTCTCGGGCGAGACCGTCTCGATGTTCTGGACGCTGAGCGGGGCGACGCTCGAGGGCGTGAACCTGACGACGTACGTGACGCCGCCCGACTTCGGGACGATCCACGCGGCGATGCCCCGGGCGGTCAACGCCTCGGCCCTGACCGACCACTTCTCCTTCGGGGGCGCGGCCTTCACGGTCGCCTTCTCGGGCAAGAGCGCCGCGTTCTCGCAGATCAAGATGTCCGACGGCTGGGTCGAGGTCGAGTGCGCGAGCCAGGACCTCCTGCGGCTCACGTTCAAGGGCCTCGTGCCGTTCGGGTCCGCGCCCGCGGCGACCGTGGCCACGAGCTCGATCTTCAGCGGGCTCGGGATCTCGTACATCCTGACGAACTACTACGACTCGGTGCCGGGGTTCGGGTACATCGTCTACCTGCGCTGCGCGGCGGCGGGCGAGGTACCGGGGGACACGATCACCGAGGTGTTCCAGAGCGGCGGGATCTACATCTTCGAGATCGCGCCGGGCTGACGGTCGCTCGTCGCCGGGGCGCCGTCAGCGGACGACCTTGAACGCGACGTCGTAGCTGCCGAGGGCCGTCGCGACACGGACCCAGAGGGGGACCATCGCCTCGAGCCAGCGAGCCGAGTCGATCCCGCCGATGTCGATCGCCCCGGACCACCCGAACGAACGGAGGATCTCGGTAACTTGGGCCTTGGCCGCGGGATCGTTCCCGGCGAGGATCATGTCGGGTTTCTCCCCGTGGCGCTCGGGGTGACCCATGCGGGCGTTCGGCACGATGTTGAAGCACTTCACCACGCGCGCCCGCGGCAACCTCCGCTGCACCCGCTCCCCGAGCGAGTCCGTGAGCCCGACGAACAGCCCGGGCGGCATCCCCTTCGAGAAGTCGAGGGGGTTCGTCACGTCGATGAGCACCTTGCCGTCGAAGTGGTCGGGTCCGGCGAGCTCGATCACCGCGTCGACCGCTTCGCCGAGGCAGCAGAGGGCCAGCAGCTCGCCCTGTCGGGCCGTCTCCGCGAAGGTCGCGGTCCGGGCGCTCGGGCCGGAGGCTCTCCGCCAGGCGACCAGCTCGTCCTTCTCGGTGTGCTGCGATCCGATCGTGACCTCGTGGCCGTGCTCGACGAACGCCGTGCCGAGGGCGCGGCCGACCGCGCCGCTGCCGAGGATGCCCACGCGCATTCCCGCTCGGACCCGGACGCGAGGAATAGCGGTTGCGGTTCACCAAGCGGGGCCCGGACGCGGGAACGCACCGGACGAGAGCGTTCCTGGTGACTTCCACCTTTAAGAGACCCCGAGGTTGAGCGGAGGGAGAGAACATGGTCGACCCCATCGTGGCGCACGAGCTCGTCAAGGTCTACGGCGGGAAGGTCCGCGCGGTCGACGGCGTCTCGTTCGAGGTCCACGAGGGCGAGATGTACGGCTTCCTCGGGCCGAACGGGGCGGGGAAAACCACGACCGTCCAGATGCTCACGGGGAACCTGCGCATCACCTCGGGCCGGGCGGAGGTCGCGGGCCTCGACGTCGCGCGGGAGTCGCACGAGGTCAAGCGCCGGATCGGCCTCGTCTTCCAGGAGGGGACCGCCGACCCGGACCTGACGGGTCGGGAGAACCTCGAGCTCGCCGCCGCGCTGTTCGGCGTGCCGCTGCGATCCACCCGGAGCACCATCGACTCGCTCCTCGAGCGCATGCAGATCGGCGACGCCGCGGACCGCCTCGTGAAGACCTACTCCGGCGGGATGCGCCGCCGGCTCGAGCTCGGCGTCGGGATCATCCACTCGCCGAGCGTGCTGTTCCTCGACGAACCGACGCTCGGGCTCGACCCCCAGGGCCGCGCCGGGTTCTGGCGCTACGTGCTCGAGCTGCGCAAAGACCATGGGATGAGCGTCTTCGTGACGACCCATTACCTGGACGAGGCCGACACCTACTGCGACCGCATCGCGATCATCGACCACGGCAAGATCGTCGCGACGGGGACCCCCTCCGAGCTCAAGGACCGGCTCGGCGGCGATATCGTGACCGCGCGACTGACCACGCCGCCCGGACCGGCGGTGGAGACGCTGCTCCGGGGCCTCCCGGGAGTCACCGCCGTGACGCTCCAGGGCGACGCCTACCGGGTGAAGGTGCCGAGCGGCGAGCAGCTGATCCCCGCGCTCGTCGCCGCGTGCGAGAAGGCCGGGGTCGGCGTGGCGGGCGTCTCGCTGAAGCGCCCGAGCCTCGACGAGGTGTTCCTCGAGTTCACGGGCCGGGAGTACCGCGAGGAGGAAGGGCCGACGGCGACCGACCGCGCGGTGCGGATCGGCCAGGTGCAGCAGGCGTTCGGGAGGGCCCGACGATGATCCGCGAGCTCGGCGCCCTGACCCGTCGCGAGCTGCTCCGCCTCTCCCGGAACCCGCAGGCGATCATCACGTCGCTGCTCCTCCCGATCCTCTATCTGATCCTGTTCGGTCAGGCGTTCAACATCGGGGCGTTCTTCCAGAATCAGCCGGACGGCCACGTCTACCTCCTGATCGCGCTGCGCGGCGCCCCGACGTACTTCTCCTACTTCGCGGCGGGCATGGCCGGGTTCGTCGCCGTGACCGCGACGCTGTTCATCGGGGCGAACGTCATCTTCGACCGACTGTTCGGGATCCTCAAGCGGACCGCGGCGTCGCCCGCGACGGCGACCGAGATCTTCGGTTCGCGCCTGCTCGCGGGGATGATCCAGCCGGTCGGGCTCGCGTTCCTGGTGCTCGGGCTCGCGGTCGTCCTCGGGGACGCCGGGCTGAGCGGTCTCAAGGTGACGTCCCTGACGGTCGTCGGCGCGGCCGAGATCGTGGTCGCGATCGTCGTGATCTCGGCGATGTTCGCGTCGTTGTTCCTGGCGATCGGGTTCACGATCGAGCAGCCGCAGACCTACTTCGCGGTCGTGAACGCGATCAACCTGCCCGTGCTGCTGACGTCGGCGGCGCTCTACCCGTGGGGCACGATGCCCGCCTGGTTCCAGAGCGTTGCCTCCTACAACCCCATCACGCTCGCGGTGAACGTGCTCCGGGAGAACATGTTCGCGGGGGCGTCGGGCTACTACCCCTACGGTCCCGGGGTCTACCTGCTGGGGCTCCTCGGGTGGGCCGTGGCGATGTTCATCCTCGCGACGGTGCTCGCGCGCCGCGCGCTCGCGCCGCGCGCGTAACGGCGGGGCGCGTCAGTCGCCCTCGACGGACGGCGCCGGCGCCGCCGCCCGGGGTCGCCGCAGCTGGAGCCCGAGCGGGATCAGCGAGCAGAGGATCACGCACGCCGAGACGAGGAAGATGGCGTGGATCGACGTGAGGAACCCCGCGGCGATCGACGCCGCGCCCCCCGTGAGCGTTCCCCCGGTCAGGATCACCTCGAGCGCGCGCCGGGGCACCACCGTCGACATGATCACGAGCGTCACGCCGAGGCTCACGGTCGCGCCGGTGTTGAGGAACGTGGTGCCGACGCCCGAGGCGACCCCGCGGCGGGCCGGGGGGACGGAGGTCATCATGGTGGCCCGGTTCGGCGCCGCGAACAGGCCCATCCCGGTCCCGACGAGGACGAGCGGCGGGGTGAGCTCGAGGAACGTCTCACTCGCCCCGATCGTCGAGAGCCATAAGAAACCGGACGCGGCGACCACCACGCCCGCGATCGGGAACCATCTCGACCCGTAGCGGTCCGACAGCCAGCCGGCGACCGGCCCCCACGTTGCGAGGGACGCGGAGACCGGGATGAGGTAGAGCCCGGCCGTGAACGGGCTCAGATATCGCGGCGGACCCTGGAGGTAAAAGACGAGGACGAACGTGAACGCGCCCCGGGCGAGCGCGTTCAGGAGCGTCGCGCTGGTCGTGCTCGCGAACACGCGATTGCGGAAGAGCGAGAGGTCGAGCATCGGCTGCGCGACGTGGGCCTCGACCCAGACGAACGCGACGAGCGCGACCGCGCCGAGGAGGATGATGCCGATCGCGGTCGCCTCGTCGATGTCCCCGAGCGCGCCGAGGGTCACCCCGAGCAGGATCGACGTGAGCCCGATCGCGAACACGATGTTCCCCGCCCAGTCGATGTGCGGGTTCTCCTCGCGCGGCGCGATCTCCTTGAGGTCGAGGCGGGCGCGCAGGGTCGCGATCAGGCCGATCGGAACGTTGACGAAGAAGATCCAGCGCCATCCGATCGTGGTCGTGATGATGCCGCCGAGCACGAGACCCGCCACCGCGCCCGCCACGATCGAGATCTGGTTGATCCCGAGCGCGCGCCCCCGCTCGTTCGGCGGGAAGGCGTCCGTGATGATCGCCGCGGAGTTCGAGAACAGGAACCCCGCGCCGACCGCCTGGACGAGGCGAAACCCGACGAGCTCGGGCCCGGTGAGCGAGAGCCCGCAGAGGAGGGAGCCGACCGTGAAGATGGCGAAGCCGAGGACGTAGAGCCGGACCCGGCCGAACATGTCGGAGAGGCGCCCGAAGTTGAGGAGGACGACCGCGGTCAGCAGCGAGTAGCCGAGGAGGATCCAGAGGAGCGTGGTCGCGGTGGCCCCGGGGAGGTCCCGCCCGATCGTCGGGAGCGAGATCAGCACGATGTTCGTGTCGATCGCCGCCATCAGCGTGGCGACGGTGGTGTTCGACAGGACGAGCCACTTGTACTTCACCGCGGCCTCCCGGACCGACGGGGTCGGACGAGCGGGCCGCGGTCGGCGCGGGGGTCGGGCACGGCGTCAGCCGAGCGGGTTCGCCGGGGACTGGTACGACGCGATCTCGGCGGAGAGCTGGTCGACGTACGGACGGAACATCGAGAGCACGTTGCGCGCGGTGACGACGCCGACGACCCGGTCCCCGTCGCGCACCACCATCCGGCGGACCCCCTTGCTCGCCATCATCGAGACGACCTCATCGGTCGGCGTGTCCGGGGCGACCGAGTCGACCACCGCGGTCGCGATCTCCCGTATCGGGATCCCCGCCGGATCGCGCTCGGCCGCGACCACCTTCGAGAGGAAGTCCCACTCCGTGACGATCCCCGAAAGCGCGCCGGCCCGCGTGAGCACGGCGTAGCCCTTGTGCCGACCCGCCATCGTCCGGGCGCACGCGAGCGCGTCCGTCGACTCCTCGACGGTGAGCACGTCCGGATCCATGATGTCCTTCGCCACCAGCACCATCGGACCGCCGAGGTCCCCGGCGTTAATACGCTCCGCGCGTCCGGTCGCCGTGGCCGGTGCCGAGGGACCCGGGATCCCGTCGCTCGACCTGGCGCTGCTGAACGGCGTCCGGTTCGAATGCCGGCCGGAGTGCGGCCTCTGCTGCTACGCCGAGCCCCGCCTTCGGCCGGCCGAGAAGGTCCGACTGCTCCGCATCGCCCCGGCCGCGGAGATCGTCGCCCACGGCGGCGAGGAGTTCCTGGCGGCGCGCCACGACGGCGGGGCGTGCCAGTTCCTGGTGGACCGGCGGTGCGCCGTGCACGCGGTGCGACCGGCGCCGTGCCGGGAGTTCCCCCTCACGGTCCATGTCGGGCGCCGGATCCAGGCCACCGCGGTCCTCTCGTGCCCCGGGGTCGACCTCGCGTTCCTCGGCGACGGAGGGCGGGACCGGGCGGGCGAGATCGTAGGGCTGGACGGCGAGATCGCCTCCCTGAAGGGCCGCCTGGGACCGGGCACCGCGCGGCGGCAGACCGAGGCGATCCGCCGCCGCGCGCGGATCGCCCACCGTCTCACGGAGGAGCGCCGCTGGCTCGAGGACGAAGCCGTCCGGGAGATCCTCCGGCACCACCCGGCCCGCCCCGGTCCCGAGGAGTTCCCGGTGGAGTCGCCTCCGTCGGTCGACGACGGGCTCGAGCGGCTGCCGCTCTTCTTCGACCACCGGCCCGGGCCGGTCGCGATCGCGGACGGCATCGGGGGCTGGCACCTGCTCGAGCTCCGGGCCGGGGGCGGCGTGGAGCGCCCGCTCGCGGTGGTCCCGCCCCCGGACCGGCCCCCGCCGGTCGCCCCCGACGGCGAGGTCGTCCTCGACGGCTACCTGCGCTACTGGCTCGAGCGGGACGCCCTCTTCGGGATCGTGCAGCTCGCGATGACGGAGTCCGATGCGGGGGATGTGGAGGAGTGGGTCCGGGCCGAGCTGCGCGCGATCGGCGCCGTGGTGCTGGCCCGCGCCGACGTGCGACGCCGGGCCCGCGGCGAGGGCCGCGGGCCCCTGACCGGGGACGACGTGCGCGACGGCATCCGCGCGACCGACCAGGACCTGCTCGACCGTCCCGGCTGGGGCGATCGTCTCTAGGGCCTCAGGCGCTCCGGTCGCGCTCGACCGGTGCGCCCGGCGCCGGAAGCCGCCGGCCGAGGCCGGACTCGAGCGCGCCGATCAGCTTCTCCTCGAGCTCGGGCCGCCAGCGCGACGGTTCGGGGGGATCGGCCTCCGCCCACGCGATCGGAGCGGGTTCGCCGAGCTCGTGCCGGTACTGCTCCCGCCAATCCTCGGGCACCGTCGACGCGAACCCGGGGAGCGGGGCTCCCGCGAGGGCGAGTCCGGTGCGCGCGAGCACGCGGGCGACCGCGTCGGGCCGATAGCCTCCGCCCCCGGTCACGACCAGGCGGGCGCCGGCGATCTCCCGGGCGAGCGCGAGGACCGTGACATCGATCTCATCGTAGGCCGCCGACGAGTACTGGAGCTGGGCCAACCGGTCGCCGAGGTGGCCGTCCACCCCGTGCTGCAGGACGATCACGTCGGGCCGGAACGAGCGCAGGAGCGGAGGGACCACGCGGCGGAACAGCGGCCGGAGGGCCTCATCGCCGGCGGTCGGCGGCAGCGGGAGGTTCACCTTGAGCCCCGCGCCGTCCCCCCGCCCGACCTCGCCGGGGAAGCCGGTCCCGGGGAACAGGGTCCGTCCGTCCTGGTGGAAGTCGATCGCGAGGACCTTCCCGCTGTCGTAGAAGCCGTACATGACCCCGTCCCCGTGGTGCGCATCGATATCGATGTACGCGACCCGATGGCCGCGATCGATCGCGCTGCGGACGGCGAGCGCGACGTCGTTGAAGATGCAGAACCCGCTCGCGCGGTCGGCGTGCGCGTGGTGGAGCCCGCCGGCGGGCTGGAACGCGGGACGGCGGTGCTCGAGGGTCCACGCCAGCGCGCGCTCGGTCCCCGCGACGATCCGCGCGGCCTCCTCGAAGCAGCCGGCGAACGATGGGGTGTCGCCGGCGTCGAGAAGGATCGGGGCCTCCTGGGCGCTCGCCCGATCGACGAGATCGAGGTACGCGGGGTCGTGGAACCGCTCGAGGGACGAACGCGCGTCGGGCGCGACCGTCCGGATCCACTCCACCGGCGTGCGCTCGCGGGCGAGCTGGAGGCGGAGGAGATCGACCGCGAGGCCGCGGCTCCGCTCGGAGAACGGATGACCCGGCCCGAAGTCGTAGAAGAGGAATCGGGGGTCCCAGACGATCGCCGCGGCCCCCTCGCTCATGGAACGGATCGGACGCCCCTCGGTCCCCGGCGGTGACCGCCCGAGCGGCTCCGGCAGGATTAACTAGCCGATTCGCTGGCAGAACGGCGGGGACCGGGATGGGGATCGAGGACGAGCTGACGGCGAACGCCGTCAAGGTCTACAAGGCGATGAAGGAGATGGGCCAGATCGTCGAGGAGAAGATGGGGACCGCCGAGCGGATCACCCAGGCGGTGAAGCTCCCGAAGAACATGGTCCTCAACGCCCTCCAAGAGCTCCAGGCGAAGGGGTTCGCGCGCCGCAAGGTGCGCGAGAAGGCCGCGGGCTACTATCTCACGAAGTAGAGCCGTCCGCGTCCGGCGCCGGGGGGGAGGTCCGCCCTCCCCATACCTTCTCGAGGAGCCGGCTCGTCGAGCGCAGGGTCACCTCGGTCACCGCGCTCACGCGGGCGACCTCGGCGCGGGACCGGTGCTCGGTGTTCTGGTCGGCCGCGAGATAGATCAGGGCCGCGACCAGGCCGTGGGGCGAGAGCCCCGACAGCTCGGGGTCGTCGCGCGTCGCGTCCAGCATCGACTCGACCGTGGAGCGCACCTTCGAGGAGAGCGCGAGCTCCTCGGCGTAGCGGGCGAGGAACGCCTTGGTGCCGACGCTCGGGACGAGGAGACCGACCCCGCGCTGGACGACCTTGAAGGTCCGGCCGACCTCGGAGCGCTTCGCGTTGACCGCGGTCGCGACCTCGCCGAGCGTGCGCGGCATCGAGAACCTCCGGCACGCCGTGTAGACCGCCGCCCCGACGCTCGCCGGCATGCTCCGGCCGCGGAACAGGCCCCGG
Source organism: Thermoplasmata archaeon (assembly GCA_035504395.1). Lineage (GTDB taxonomy): Archaea > Thermoplasmatota > Thermoplasmata > Lutacidiplasmatales > UBA184 > Lutacidiplasma. The sequence continues at coordinate 19,644 of DATJRX010000064.1, forward strand.
CGATGGGATTCTCGATAGATCTGCTCGGCCTCGGCCCGCACGACGGCCGGGAGCCCCAGCCGCTCGGCCGCGAGCGCGATCTCGCTCCGGGCCGGCGAGCGCTCCAGCGGCCCCTCGGCGACGCGCGCCGTCTGGCGCTGCATCACGCGCTTGAGATGCTGGAACTCGTAGCGACGGTGCCAGTCGAGGCGCTTGCCCTGTCCGTCCCGCGCGATGGAGAGCGTCGACCCGAGGGATCGCTTCGCGTTCCCGGGCGCGGCGAACGGTCCGATGCCGCGGCCGGTGCCCTCCGATCCCGCGACCTCGGCGGGCGGCGGTCCGGTCGCGACCAGCTGGGTGGCGTCGAACACGAGCCCGCACTCCGCGCAGTGGCTCTCGCCCAGGGTCGGGTCCAGCACGCGCCGGGATGCCCCGCACATCGGGCACGCCCCGTCGGCGGTCACCGGGGCGGCCCCGGTGCCGGAAGGCGTGACAGACCTTGACACGGCCTACCTAGGACGGTCGGTAGTAGATAGGCCTAACCCCCCTACCCCCGAGAAGCCCGCCGCGGGTCCGGGCCAAGACTTTTCCTAGGTCATGGTCTTGCGACGTTCCGTGCGCTCGGGGTTGATGTTCGTCGGGGTCGCCGTTGCGCTCATCGGCGTCGGGGTCCTCATCGCCGCGTTCGGCGCGTCTCCCGGGCCGTCGGTGGCGATCGTCCAGAGCGTCGACGCACCGCTCATCATGCCGGGTTCGGAGTATCAGCACGTCGTCCCGAGCTCGCTGCAGAAGACGGCCTCGGTGGTCTACGCCTGGTCGTCGACGCGCTCGGTCAAGGTGTTCCTCTACGTGGCCGGGAGCTGCGCGAACCAGACACCGGGCTACGTCTGTCCGGCCGGCCCGGCGCTGATGAGCTGGTGGGACACGAGCGGCGTCTACTCGTACACCGCCGCGGTGGTCGCGCCGTGGCTCGTGATCGTGGACAACGTGAACGGCACCGACGTCGCGTACAACGGCACGCTGGTCGAGACGTACGTCGCGCCGCCCGCGTTCGGAGCCGGATGGAACGTGTACGTGCTGATCGCGGGATCGATCGTGCTCATCGGCATCGGCGCGGTCGCCCTCTTCCTCGGTCTCTTCCTGCGCGGGGGGGTCTACGGACCGCGGCCCCCGCCCCAGGGCCAGCCCGACGCCGCGTTGCTCCACCGGTCGCCCGACAATCTCGAGGACGACGGCTGGGACGACGATCCCCCGCCCGACGCGCACGACGAGGACGAGGCCGACTAGCGACGGGTCCGGCCTACTGGCCCCAGAACGGGTGGCTTCCCCGGTGGAGGCGGGTGACCTCCTCGAGGATCTCGGTCTCCTTCGGCGTCAGCTCCTGCTGCCGCAGGGCGCGCGCGGTCGACTCCGGGATCGACACGAGGAGCCGATCCCCCTCGTGGAGGTTCCGGCCCAGCACCGCGCCGTCGATCGACGCGGCGAGCTCGGTCGACTCCTCCGCCTGCGGGACGGACTCCCCGTCCTTCTGGAGCGCCTTCAGCACCCCGACCTCGGTGCCGTCGGTCCGCATCACGCGGACCCCGGGGCGGAGGACGCCTCCGAGGACCCGGATCCCGACGATCGCGGGCTTGGACATCCGGAACACGAACCCCGAGAGCACCTCGAACTTGGCCGGGTGGGCGAGCTCGAGCCGACGCTGCGCGCGGATCGCCCGCTCGCGCTCCTCGCGCCACTGGTCGTACTCCTCGATCAGCCGGTACATCACGTCGGACCGGAACACCTTCACTCCGGCCGCGTCGCCCTCGGGGAGCGCGTCGGGCAGGATCGGCACGTTGAACGCGAGGACCGCCCGGTGCGGCGCCTCCTTCACGTCGGCGACCCGCATCACCGTCGTGCGGTTCACCGGCCCGACGCTCGCCTCGTGGATCGGGATCTTGTGCTCCCGGCACTCGAACGCGAGCGCCTCGAGCCCCCCGAGCGCGTCCGCGCAGATCGCGACGCCGCTCTCGGCGAGGTCCGCTACTGGGGTCGCCTCATGGGAGAGCTCGGCGCGCGCGGCGTCGACCTCCTCGGGGGAGGCGACGACCTTGAGGAGGCCGCCCGGCATCGCGTCCTCGATGCCCGTCGCGGCGAGGTAGACCCCGGCCGCCGCGACGACCTCGTCGAGCGACCGCAGCTTGACCTGCTTCGAGGTCGTCCCCGGCTTGAGCGCGATCGGCCGGTAGATCCCGCGCACCCGGGTCACGAACGGCTCGCTCCGCCCGGTGACCACGATCTCGTCGCCGACCTTGAGCCGCCCCCGGTAGACGATCACGTTGCCGACGGGGCCGACGCCCTTCTGCTCGCTGCGCTCGAGGATCGTCGCCTCCCCGCCCCCGGTGCCCCGGGCGAGCTCTTCCTGGAGGAACCGCTGCGAGAGCCCGACGAGCAGCGCGATCAGCTCGGGCACGCCGACGCCCGTCTTCGCCGAGACCGGGACCATGCCGACGTTCCGGGTGAAGTCGCTGACCCGATCGTACCGCTCCGACGAGAACCCGAGGTCGTTCAGCCCCTCGGCGATCACGTACAGGCGCTGGTCGAGCGTCTTGGCGAACTCGGGCGAACGGGCGATCGTCTCCGCGAGCCGGGGGACCCCCGTGGGCTTGCGCCAGCCGCTGAGCAGGTCGATCTTCGTGAGCGCGATCGCGAACGGCGTCTTCTCGTGCCGCAGGATCTGAATCGACTCCCGCGTCTGCGGCATGATCCCCTCGCGGACGTCGATCACGAGGATCGCGAGGTCGGCGAGCGCGCCGCCCCGGCGCCGCAGGGTCTCGAAGGACCGGTGGCCGGGCGTGTCGACGAACAGGAGCCCGGGAACCGAGAGCTGGTCGGTCCGCAGGATCCCTTCGCACAGCCGGCGGACGACCTCGCCGGGCACCTCGATGGCGCCGATGTGCTGCGTGATCCCGCCCGCCTCCTTCGAGGCGCGGACGCTCCCCGCGATCCGGTCGAGCAGCGTCGTCTTCCCGTGGTCGACGTGCCCGAGCAGGGAGACGATCGGCTCCCTGAGCTCGCTCACGACCTCACGACCGGGGTCGCGCCATTAGCGTTTGCGCGGTTTTTCCCCGGGGCGCTTTTCGAGGGAGGCCGTCAGTTCCGCCGCGGCCCGCTCGGGGGGGACGGGGTTGACCATGAGATCCGACCCCAGCTCGAACCCGTCGGGTCGGACCAGGCGGGGAACGACCTCGATGTGCCAGTGGAACGAGGCCGGGGTCGCGCGTCCCGCCCCGTGGACGAACCAGTTGTAGGAAGCGCCGGGCTGGACCTGAAGAAGGGCCGCGAGCGCCTCGGGCAGCAGGTCCGCGAGGCGATCGATCTCGTCGTCGGAGGCCGAGGCGAACGACGGCCGGTGGGTCCGCGGCACGATCCTGAGTTCGTACGGATGCTCGGAGCCGAACGGGGCGACGATCGTGATCCGCGGGTCGTCGACGAGCACCCGGCGGCCGGCCGCGCGCTCCGCCTCGGTGGCCCGCTCCAGCGCACACCCGTCGCCGGCCGCGAACCGTCGCTCCTCCTCGGCGATCCGGGCAGGCACGAGCGGGAACCCCGCGATCTGGGCATGGGGGTGCCAGAGGGTGCCGCCCGACTCCGGACCCCAGTTCTCGAACAGCAGGACCGAGGCGATGGTCGGGTCCGCCTCGATCGATCGGACCCGCTCGCGGAAGAACCGGAACAGGGCCCGGCGAGCAGATCTCGGGAGCCCGGCGAGCCCGGGCGAGTGGTCGGGATTCTCGATCACGACCTCGTGGATGCCCGCCCCCTCGAGCGCGTCCCCGCCGGGCGGGGGCGCGATGCCGACCGGGACGGACCGGGCCGAACCCAGCGTGGGGAACTTGTTGGGGATCGCGCGCGCGGTCCACCCGCCCGCGTTGGCGGGGCTCCCGGGCGTGCGGAGGGCGGCGGTCTCGGGCGGCGTCCGATCTTCGTGTCCGGCGCAGAAGGGGCAATCGGGGTCGGCCGCCGCCGCGGGGGGTCGCCCCGCGTGCTCGTTCGGGCGCGCGCCGCGCCCCTCGGCGATGACGACCCACCGGCCGGTGAACGGGTCGCGGCGCAGCTCGGACACGCAGGACGGGGAGGGGCTCGACCCTATTGAGGCCGCCCCTGGCCGGCCGGGGTCGTCCCGCCCTCGAACGCCTCGAGCGAGGCCTGCCGCTGGTGGCGCTCGGTGAGCCGCTCCGCCCGCACCGAGAGCGTCCGCACCGGGCGCCCTCGCCCGGCCCGCTCCTCGTCCCAGAGCTCGCGGGCCAACCGGACCGCCGCGCCTTCCAGGGCGTTCGGGCCCTCGTGCGACGCCCCGAGCGACCGGCTGCGCTGCGAGCGGGCGAAGTCGCCCCACCGGAAGGCGACTCCGGCGGTCGCGTAGCGGAGCCCCTCCCGGTCGAGGCTGCCCGCCAGGTCGCGCGCAAGCTCACGGACCGTCGGTTCGATCTCCTCCCAGCGTTCGAGGTCCGCCGGGAACGTCCGGTCGGTCGACCGGGACTTGGGACCGCCCTCCTCTTCGGCCGGGTCCTCGCCTTCGCCGCGGGCGAGCCGGACCAGTTCGCGTCCGAACCCTCCCAGGATCGGGGTCAGCTCGGCCGGACGCTTCGCGGCCAGCTCGCCGATCGTCCGGAGGCCGGCGCGGGCGAGGATCTCGCCGGTCTTCGGCCCGACCCCGGGGATCGCCCGGACCGGCAGGGGAGCCAGGAACGCCGCCTCTTCGCCGGCGGCGACCGCCACGAGCCCCGCCGGCTTCGCTCGGTCGGTGGCGATCTTCGCCACCGCGCGGGTCGTCGCGATCCCGATCGAGGCGGGCAGACCGAGCTCCGCCCGGAGCGTCTCCTGGATCCGCGTCGCGATCGTTCGGGCGGTGTCGAGGGTGGGGACGTCCAGCCGGACGGCGGCCTCGTCGATGCTGAGGGGGAGGACCTCGCCCGAGAAGCGACGCAGGACCGCACGCACCTCCTCCGCCACGCGCCCGTACTTCGCGAAGTCCGGCGGGATCCAGGTCGCGGTGGGGCAGAGGCGGGCCGCCTGGGCGACCGGCTGCGCGCTGTGCACGCCGAACTTGCGGGCCTCGTAGCTCGCGCTGAGGACGACCCCTCGGGTCGGTCCGGCCGCGGGGGGCGGACCGACGATCACCGGGGATCCCCGGAGCTCGGGCCGCTCCCGCAGCTCGCACGAGACGTAGTACGCGTCGAGGTCGACGTAGACCGTCCAGCGCATGGCCGTCCCGCCGACGCCCCCGGGGCGCTTGCCGCTTGCGGGCCTACGCGGAGCCGAAGTCGACGGCCTTGGCGTTCACCGTGATGCCTCCCGGACCGATGGAATACGGCTGCACGGTGCGCGCGTGCGCCGTGCGGCGCATCTTGAGGATCCGAAGCGACAGCCCGACCCGGTTCGCGTCCGCTCCCGAGCTGTACCCGAGCACGACGACCCCGTCGGAGACGTACTCGCTGAGTCCGTCCCGGCTGACCTCGGGGTGCCGCGGGTCCGCCTCGGCGGTCAGCACGGCGGTGGCCCCGCTCTTGCGGCACGCCCCCGCGAGCGCGAAGAGCGTCTGGCGCCGACCGGCCTCGTCGTCGCTCAGCATGTTCAGGAGCGAGACCGAGTCGACGACGATCCGGTCCGCCTTGAGCTCGGCGAGCTCCTTGCCGAGCTCGCTCTGCACCCGCTGGAGGCTCTGGCGCGTCTCGCGCGGGTCCAGCCGGACCACCTTGAGCGCGCCCTTCGCGACCGCGGCATCGACCGGCCAATGGAACTGCCGGGCGGTCTCGAGCAGCTGCGGGGTGTCCTCCTCGAGCGACAGGAACACGGCGCGCTCGCCCGCCGCAACGCCGGCGAGCAGGAACTGGAGGCCGAAACAGGTCTTCCCGGTCCCCGGAAGGCCCGTGACGAGGACCACGTGACCCTGCGGGAACCCGCCGCCGAGCATCTCGTCCAGCCCGGCGATGCCGGTCGACACGCGGGGTCGGGCGCCGTCAGACCCGCTCATACTGGGTGGTCACCAACCCGCTCCGGGCGCTCACTTGGATGACGAACCGGCCGAGGTACTCCGCGGGGAGGCGCGCGAGCACGGGCAGGAACTTCTCGATCAGCATCGCCCGCTGCCGGTGCGAGTGGCTCGGGCTCGCGATCCAGCTGAAGTGGAGCACGCCATCGACCGAGTCGAGCACGGCCTGCTCGACCGCGGGCGGGGCGACGCCCTCGGTGAGCACGAGGTAGACGAGCCCGCCCCACTCCTTCGCGTGCCGACGCAGGCCCTTCAGGAGGGCGAGGAGGTCCGTCGCCTCCACCCCGCGGCGGACGAGCAGATCGGTGAGGGAGTCGACGATGACGAGCTGGTTCGGCGCGACCCCGTCGATGGCGTCGGCCACCGCCCGCAGCGGGCCGTCGACGGGAACGTTCACGAGCGGGGCGCCCGAGAGCAGGCGGTTCGGGAGGGCGGACCACGACGCGGGCACGAGCGTGTCCGCGAAGTAGGCCGGCGAGAGGTCCTGGACCCTCAGGTGCCGCTCGAGGACGGCGGGGTACGAGCCGTCGAACGCGCTGCGGATCTCGTCGAGGATCTGGTCGCGCGAGCGGCTCGTGCTGAGGTAGGCGACCGACTCGGGGTAGGCGAACGGCCCCTTGGCCGTGCCGAGATAGACCGGGTGCAGCCGCGGCTCGTCGAACCGCCCCATCAGGTGGACCGCCGAGGTGAGGGCGAACTCCTGGTGGCCCGCGCCGGCGGTTCCGAACAGGAGGACCACCGACCCAGCGGGGAGGCCGCCGGTCAGGTAGTCGAAGTCGGGGACCCCGGTCGGCACGCGGGCCGGATGCGCCGGGGCGGGCGCGGGCGGGGCGGCCCGGCCGACCCCAACCGGCAGGACGAACGGTCGAGGAGATTCGGTCGCCATCGAAGGAGCGTGCTCGGCGCTCGACCCCGGCGCGGAGTATTAGTACCCAACGTTGGACGCGCCGTCGGAACGGGCCGGGACCGCGCCGGACTTGAGGAACTCGCGCAGCAGCACCGTGGCGTAGCTCCCCTTGGGGAGCGCGAAGCGGAACCGCACCTCGGCGTCGCTCGGCTCGATCGCGACCGGCGGCTCGGGCACCCGGACCGGCCGCCAGGCGCCACGGCTCGCGAGCTCGGGCGCGGCGGGGAGCCGGAACGCGTCGGTCCCGACCCCCTCCTCGGCCAGGACGCCGGCGAGGAGGGCACCGACCTCGCCCGCGGGCACCGGTGTCTCGGAGCCGACGAGCGGACCGGCGACGAACGCGCGGCCGCGCGCGACCAGCTCCGAGCATTCGGCGACGTTGTCCGCCTCGACCGGGACCGAGTCGGGGCCGCGCGCGGTCCCGTCGCGGGCGATCCGGACGATCCGGTCCCCGGGCAGGGGTCGATCGAACGGGAGTCCGGCGGCGTGGCGGCGCGAGAGCCACCGGTTGAAGATCCACGCCTGGTACGCGTGCACGAACAGCGTCCGGAGGTCGCGCGAGAGCGCCCGGAGCGCCCGGTCCGGCGGGTGGCCCCGGGCCAGGTGGTCCAGCAGGACTCGCTCGAACCGGTACTCCCGGGGGAACTCGCGCAGGGCGCGGACGGCGTCGTGGTGCTCGGAGTACTGCTTCCGCGCCTCGTCCCCCGGACCGGCCGTGCCTTGCTCGGGGCGGTCGGCGAGATACACGTCCACCGCTCGGGCGAGGTCGCCGCGCACGATCCACCGTCCGACCTCGTGCGTGATCGGCCGGACCTCGCCGAACCGCTGCGGCCCGAAGAAGTTCGGGAAGCCTCCGGCCGCCCGCAGCTCGTCGTCGACGGCCCGGTACGCGGCGACCGCCGCGGAGGGGTCCTGCGCGAGCTCCGCGACGGCGAGGTCGAAGGCGTTGCCGTAGTGGTGCCCGAGCACCAGGCCATCGCGCGCACGGTACGCCTCGAGCAGCGACACGTCCCTCAGCCCGAGCTCCCGGTCGGGGAGCGGACCGCGGTACGAGAACAACCGCTCCGAGATCGCGCGCCGGTCCTTCGTTCCGGCCCACTGGACCGCGTGCGGGGTGAGGCCGAGCCGCCGCCCGATCGCCGCCGCGAGCTCGTGCTGCTCCCAGTCACGGCTCGCGACCCGCAGGACAACGTACGCCCCGGCGGAGTCCGGCAGCGGGTAGCTCGAGATCTCCGTGACCCGGAACGCCTCGGGCGTCGACTTGAGCCGGCCGTCGACCCCGGGCGCGCGCGATCCGTAGAAGCCGATCCCGAGGCTCCGCTCGGCCGCGGGCGGGTCGAACGCAGGCGCGGGCACGTCGGGGCCACCTCGACCGACCCTTAATAGACGGGGGACGGTCCCGGTGCCCGGCGTTGCGCGGCCGATGATCCTAGCCACCGCTCGCGTTCTGAAGAACGTCATCGATGCCGACGTCGGCGGAGCCGTCTGGCAGGCCCGCCCGGTCCAGAGCGAGCAGTCGGGGGTCGGCGCCCGCGTCGCGGCCCTGTTCTCGACCGAGTACCATACGTTCCTGCCGGACCGCCCGGACGTCCCGCACTCGACGATCAGCTACCACCGCAAGAACGACCAGATCCGGATCCAGGTCGGGGACCACCACTGGCGGACCCAGTCGACCGCGTTCGGTCCGATGACGATCGACTACGACGGCCGCCACTTCACGATCAACGAGCGCCTCACCGGCCGGTTCGGGATCGTCCAGGGCGACCGGCCCGCCGCGACCGTGCAGCTCGGGTTCCGGTCCTGCCGCATCGAGGAATACGCGGGCGAGCTGGAGCCGTTCCTCGCGAACCTCGCGATCGGCTACGTGATCCGGACCCTCACTTGGGAGAACTTGTTTGCGTGAGCGGCGGCGCCTCCCACCGGCGCGGGGCGGGGGGCGCGGCGGCGCGGGTGCTGCGGGCGAGCGGCGCGGGGCGGTGCCGGCTCGCATGCGGCAGCTGGAAGGCATGGAACGGGATCGGCGCGAGCATCAGCGCCCCGACGATCACGGTGCCCGCCGCGATCGAGTAGGCGAGGTGCACGCCGTACGTGGCGTACAGGTAGCCGCCGAGCAGGGTGCCGACCAGGCTCCCCGCTCCCGCGATCGCGCTGTAGAGCCCGAGGGCCCGGCCGCGCGCCGAGCGGCCGACCAGGCGCACGAGGAAGAGCGTGCTCGCCGTGCTGATGAACGCCCACGTCACCCCGAGGAGACCGTTCAGGAGCGTCAGCCATCCGAGCAGGAGGGGGCTCCCGAGCCCGAACAGGATGTAGAGCGGGCCCCAGAGGAACAGCAGCATCAGTCCGACCCGCCCCGCGAGCGAGCCGAGGAACACCCCCTTCGGCGAGTGGTCGTCCACCGCCTTCCCGGAATGGAAGAACAGCGCGGTCGAGGCGACCGCGGCGCCGAGGTAGACGATGAACACGCCGGCGTCGGTGAACTGGGCGTCCTGCCACAGGAAGACCGGGAACGGTCCGTAGAAGATGTCGAACCCGAGGCTCATCACGCCGAGCGCGGCGAGGAAGAGGTACTCGCGACCGGGGAGCTTCTGGGCGCTGGAGCGGGTGAGGTCGATCACGCCGACGACCCGGCTGCGGAACTGCCGCACGCGCTCCGTCACGCTCGGATTGAGGTGGATCAGGTCCGCGATGCTCCGGCGCTCGATGCGCCCGTTCGGCTCCTCGATCCAGGCCCACGCGATCGCGGCGGAGAGGAGGGCGAGCGCCCCCGAGACGATGAGGAGGGCGGTCATCGCGTTGATGACGTTCTGATGGACCCCGATGACGAACAGCCAGACGAACCCGAGCCCGAGCCCGATCGTGGTGCCGAGGCCCGAGATGAGGCCGAACATGCCGATGTCGGTCGGCCACCACCGCTTGTGCCGCGTCTCGAGAAGGAGCATCGTGCCGATCGGCGCGCTCGCGGCGGAGGCGAGGCCCTCCGCGATGTTGAGCCAGAAGTACGTGAGGATGTTGTGCGCGAGCGCGATCGCGATGATCGTGCCGCCGGTCGCCAGGAACGAGCCGACGAGGAAGAACTTGCGGTGGGCGACGCGGTCGGAGAGGTTGCCCCACAGGATCGTGAACGGCACCTGGCTCATCGCGGACGCCGCGATGATGATCGTCACCGCGAACGCCGAGGCCGAGAACTTCTGGAGCGCGAGGAGCGGGATGAGGGGCGTTGCGATGCCGTCCGAGATCGCGAGGGGAAGGTAGGCGAGGAACCACAGGTCGCTCGTCGAGGGCCGGATGGTCGAGCGGGCCTTGATGTCCATGTCCGAGCCCGGACCCCCGGGAGCGGAGCGCCCATGCCGGGGTTCGAACGATAAAGGCGAGGTTCCTCGGGAAGCGCCCGCGCTCGGCGCGTCAGCGCGCCGGCACGCCGAGCTCGGCGAGCAGCTCGCGGTGCTCCTTGGGCGAGATCCACTCGACCTTGAGGTACTCGCGGAGGAACGCCTCGGACACCCCGAACTCCCGGGCCGCGTCGACCACGAGGCGATACGCCTCGACCTCGGTCCACCGCTTCACGTAGCTCACGCCCGGCTCCCAGAGGTTCGCGCCGCCGTGCCGCTGACGGACGTGGCAGAGCTCGTGGTAGATGTCCATGAACAGCATGAGCTCGGAGCTCTCGCGCAGGTGCGATGCGCCGACCACGATGCAGTCGGTGCCGGGCGAGACGACCGGCCGCCACCGTCCCTTGAACTGCGGCGGCACGTCCCACGGGGCGACGTACATCCACAGGTCGGCGTCCACGACCTCCACGCACGTCGTATCGAACAAGCGACGCCGCGCCGCGACGTCGGGCTCGAGCCGCGCCGCGAGCGGAAGGCGGTCGAGACCGGGGAACGCTACGAGGATCGGATGGCGGCCGATCGAGAGCTCGCGGTTCACCCGGAACCCGGGCGGCGCGGGCGGTTCGGCGGCGGGTTGCGCCGGATGCCGGGGCATGCGAGCGGTCGGAGGTCGGTCCCAAGATAAGGAGCGCGCCCGCGGTGACCCCGGCGCCACCCCCCGGCGCCCTTTTCGGCCGCACGACCTCGCCCGGGACCGTGACGGGACCGAACCGCACGCTGACCCGGGTCCGCGGAGTGTCGGTCGGTCAGGTCGAGACTCCCGACCGGGCGACGGGCGTGACCGTGATCCGCTTCGACCCCCCGGCCGCGGTGGTCGCCGACCTTCGCGGGGGCGCGACCGGCACCTTCGATACCGGGTCGCTCGCGGTCGACGCGACGTTCGGGCGACGCTGGGCGGTCTTCCTCTCGGGCGGGAGCCTCTACGGGCTGGACGCCGCGCGCGGGATCCGCGTCCGGCTGCTCGAAGAGGGGCTCGGGCTCCGGGCGTTCGGGAATCCGAACCCGGTCCTCCCGATCTCGGGCGCGATCCTGTTCGATCTGCCGCCCACGCTCGGCCCGATCCCCGACTACCTTCCGCTCGGGTACGAGGCGGCGCGCGTCGCGTCGCGCCGGCCGGTGGCCGAAGGCCGGGTCGGGGCCGGCGCGGGCGCGACCGTCGGGAAGTACCTCGGACGGGACGGCGCCATGGCTGGTGGGATCGGGAGCGCTGCGCGGGCGGTCCCCGGCTACGGCCGGGTGGGGGTGCTCGTGGCGGTGAACGCCGTCGGGGCGGTCCGCGACCCCGCCACGGGCCGATGGGTCGCCGGCGCCCGCCGGGCCGGGCGCCTCGTCCCTCCCGCAGGGGGGGCCGCACACCGTCTCCCCTCGACGGGCACCACGCTCTCTCTGGTCGCAACCGACGTGGCCGTCGATCGGCCGACCCTCGCCCGCGTCGCCGCGATCGCCCACGCCGGCGTGGCGGCCGCCATCTTCCCGTTCCAGAGCTCGTCCGACGGCGACATCCTGTTCGCCGCCTCGACCGGCGTCGCCGGCGCGCCCCGCCCCGAGCGTCGACCCGGCGAGATCGCCGACCGGATCGGGAGCGCGGCGGCGGAGCTCGGCGCGGAGGCGGTCGTCCGGGCGGTCTCCGCGGCCCCGACTCGGCGGCGCTAGGCCGTCGGGGCGCGGCGGAGCGAGTGGCCCCGGAGGCCCCGGATCAGGTCAGCCTTCGTCGCGATCCCGACCGGCGTCCCGCGCCGGACCACGAGGACCGCCGGATAGTGGCCGAACAGCGCGGGCAAGAGCTCCGCGGGGAACGCCTCGTCGACCGTCGGGTACGCGCTCTCCAGGATGTCCCGGGCCCGCGCCCGCTTGCCGCTCGCCGTCGCCAGCGCCCGCAAGAGGCCGGACTCCGATAGCGACCCGATCACGCGGCCCCCGTCGACCACGGGGAGCTGCGAGAACGCGCCGCCCTCGAGCCGCTGCGCGGCGGTCGAGAGCAGGGCCGACGCGTCGACCGTCACGAGGTTGCGGTTCATGATGTCGCCCACGGTGAGCCGCGGGGCGGCCGCGCTCTCGCGGGACTCGAGGACCGCGAGGATCTGCTGGACGAGCTCGTACGACGGTCGGATCCGGCCGCGCTCGATCCGGGAGAGGGTCGCGTCGCTGCGGCCGACCGCGCGGGCGAGGTCCCCCAGCGAGAGCCCCAGCGCGACCCGCCGCTTGCGGATCTCGGTCAGTTCGCTCATGGCCGATCGGGCGAGGCGCGGGCCGACATAAGGGCGGGCCGCGAGCGCCGGGCGGCGAAGGATAGAAGAGGCCCCCTCGCCTATGCGCGGCGCGAGGGTCATGGACGCGCCGCCCGGCCGCCGGATCTCGTGGATCAGCCCACCCCCTGAGATCTGCACGCTCTGCAAGGAGCCCCTGGGGGACCCGGCGGAGACCAGCTCGTGGAACGGGGCCCCGGCCCACCGGGACTGCGTCCGCGTGCACCTGATGCAGCGCGACCCCGCGTTCCGGGAGACGACGGAAGGGGCCGACGCCCCCGAGGAGGGCGCGGACCAGATCGATGGGATCCTGCCGCGCGACGACGACGAGGGCGACTTCGAGTGAGCGGGATTTGTCGCTGCCGGGGTGTCGAAATGGCTAAAAGGTCGGCCTTCGTGAACGCGACCACCCCGGTCCCTACCGACTGGAGGTACCATGCCTGAAGTCGTGATCACCTGCGATTGGACGATGATGAGCAACCACCACGGGAAGGAGTTCCTGGGGTTCGGGACGACCACGCCGGCGTACATCATGCCGGAGGCCGTCTACGCGCGGATGTTCTACCCGCCGATGCCGGTCGACGAACACGGCTTTCCCCGGCAGGCGCCCTACGGGATGCGCAAGATCGAGGCCGCGCTCATGGACGGCGGCTTCGACGCGCGGATCGTCCACCCGAGCCACCTCGACAAGTACATGCCCGG
>DATJRX010000065.1:0-9658 GCA_035504395.1 Thermoplasmata archaeon
GAAGTAGATCAGCAGCGTCAGCAGCGACGCGGCGAACGCGGCGATGTACTTTCCGGCGTAGACGCTCCAGCGCTTGATGGGCAGCCCCATCAGGAAGTAGCCGGTCCGGTTCTGGAACTCGCCGGCGATCGCGTCGCCGCCATAGATGATCGCGGCGAAGATGATCAGGATCTCCGCGCCGCCCACCCAGAGGCTGCCGTAGAACGCGGCCCCGGTGCCGAGGAGCGCCGGGGGCCGATAGTGGGCCACGAGGGTGAGGAGGATGACGCAGATCGCGGCGACGATGGAGAGCATCAGCACGAAGCGGCGCGACCGAAGGTAGTCGCGGAACTGGTAGCGCGACATCCGGAGCGCCTGCGTCCACGAGTCCGGCATCGTCCCGAGCGCGCCGTCGGTCCGGGACGGCACCGCGGCGGCTGGGGTCGCGACGCTCACGAGTCCCCCGTGGAGATCTCGCGCAGGTAGACGTCCTCGAGGGCGCTCCGCGACTCGTGGAACCCGACGAGCCCCCAGGGCGTATCGGCCAGGGCGTGCAGCACCCGCGCCCGGTCCTTGGGACCGCCCTGGATCGCGAGCGAGAGCCGACGCCCGTCCAGGCGGGTGACGCCGGTGACCCCGGGGATCGTCTGGATCTGGGCGGCGACGGCCGCATCGTCCACCGGGGAGACGAACTCCGCGTCGACGCTCGTCGCGCCCCCCGACAGGTTCGCCGTCACGTTCGCGAGCGTATCGTAGAAGAGGAGCTTCCCGCGATTGAGGAGGGCGACCTCCTCGCAGACGTCCACGACCTCGCTGAGGATGTGGCTCGAGAAGAAGATCAGTCGACCCTCGCCCTTCAGGTCGCGGATGATGGACCGGACCTCGGCCATGCCGCGGGGGTCGAGCCCCGTGCTCGGCTCGTCGAGGAGCACGACCTCGGGGTCGGAGAGCAGGGTCGCGGCGATGTTCACTCGCTGCTTCATCCCCTTCGAGAACCGGCCGACCTTCTGGTCGGCCCACTCGGTCATCTTGACCTTCGCGAGCACCTCGTCCGTCCGCAGGCGGATGTCCCGCGACGACATGCCGCGCACCGAGCCGGCCAGCTCGAGCGCCTCGCGCGGACTGAGCGACGGATAGATCTCGGGGGTCTCGATGAGGTCCCCGCAGGAGGCGAGCGCCCGCTTGCGATCGTGCTGGACCGAGATCCCGTTGATGAGCGCCTCGCCCTCGGAAGGGAAGATCAGGTTGGTGAACATCTTCAACGTGGTCGTCTTGCCGGCGCCGTTCGGGCCGAGGAACCCCACGCACTTCGCGCCGGTGATGTTGAGGTCGAGGTGATCGAGCGCCACGAACGAGCCGAACCGTCGGGTCAGCCCGCGCGCTTCGATGCTGGCGGTCATGGGACTCCGGAGCGCACGGGCCGTGCGCCGTGCGTTGAAAAGCGTGAGGGGACCCCTGTGACGGGCTCGCACGATACCCGCATTCCCCGCCGGGGGGCCGCGAAAGCACCCGCCGCGGCCCGCCCGGTCGGGGCGCGGGCGCCGGGACCGTCCCGACCGCCGCCGACCGGGGTCGATCGGGCGGGCGGGCCGAGCAGTCGGAGCAGGATCGCGGCCGGGGGGTACCGAGCCGAGCGCCCCTCGGCCGCCTCGCGGGCGATGAAGCGCGCGACCCCGGCCACGCTGCCGAGCAGCGCCGCGGTCAGCGCATCGGGATCGTCGGCGCTGATCTCGCCGGCCCGCTGCGCCTGCACGATCTGCTCCCGGACCGCCGCGCGGAACGCGCGCTGTCGCTCCCGAAGGCGACGACGGACCGACAGCGGCAACTTCGCGCGGGACGCCGACCCGAGCAGGAAGGCGAAGAACTCCGGGTTCTGCTCGTGCGCGGAGAGGACCCCCTCCACGACCGCCGCGATGCGGACGAGGGGTCCGCCCGGGATCGCTCGGATGCGGGAGGGCAGATCGGACCCCGGGGCCTGCGCGATCCGGCCGGCCACCGAGCGGAACAGGGCGTCCTTGCTCGGAAAGTACCGATAGGCGAGGCCCTGGCTCACCCCGGCCTCGGACGCGAGCGCGGCCATGGTGAGCGGCGCCGATCCCGAGACGAGGAGGCGGACCGCCGCCCCGAGCAGGTTGGCCCGCTGGCGCTCGCGGGTCGCTCGGTTCGCCTCGGGAGTGCGCGGCATGGAAACGACTGTTTCCAATGAATGACTAGTTCATTCATAAGTTCATGGGGTCCCGGGGACCGCCGGGACGGCGGCGATCGAGGGGGTGGGGATCCCGCGGAGCGAGAGCGAGTTCAGGACCACCAGCGTGGACGAGAGGGCCATCGCGAGCGCGCCCGCGATCGGCAGGATCCCGTAGATCCCGAGCCCGAGGAGCGGGACGAGCGCCCCGGCCGCGATCGGGAGGAGGACGAGGTTGTACCCGAAGGCCCAGGCGAAGTTCGACCGGACCTTCGCGACCGTGCGGCGGGCGACGTCGAGCGCGACCCCGACGCCCCGGAAGTCCGGGCGGACCAGCACGACCTGACCGGCGTCGCGGGCGACGTCCGAGCCGGATCCGAGGGCGATCCCGAGGTCGGCGGCCGCGAGCGCGGGGGCGTCGTTGACCCCGTCCCCCACCACGGCCACCTTGTGCCCGCCCGCCCGCAGGGATCGCACCAGGGTGAGCTTCTCCTCTGGGAGCAGGCCCGCGTGGACCTCGCCGATGCCCACCTCGCGCGCGACCTGCCCGGCGATCTCCGCCGCGTCGCCCGTCGCCATCACGACGGGGATCCGTTCGGAGCGCAGATACCGGATCGCCTCGGGGACTCCCGCGCGGACCCGGTCCGCGAGCCCGAGCAGTCCGATCGGCCGGCCGTCGCGGTACACCACGACCACCGAGCTGCCCGCCCCCTCGAGCTCCCCGACGATCGCCGACGCGGCTCCCGCCTCGGCCGCCCCCGTGTCCGGTTCCCAGCGTCGTACCTCGATGGGCGCCGATCGGACGACGCCGAGCACGCCCCGTCCGGGCTGGATCCGAATCGATGTGGCCGGGGGGATCGCGATCGAACGGGCGCGCGCCGCGTCGAGGATCGCCCGCGCGATCGGATGCTCGGACCCGGTCTCCACCGCCGCCGCCAGACCGATCAGTTCCACCTCGGAGACGCCGTCGAGCGGTCGGGCGCTCACCAGCTGGGGTCGACCGAGCGTGAGCGTACCGGTCTTGTCCGTCACGACCAGGTCGATCCGCGCGGCGCGCTCGATCGCGTCCTCCCCCCGGAACAGCACGCCTTCGTCGGCCGCCCGGCCGGTTCCGACCAGGATGGCGGCGGGGGTCGCCAGCCCGAACGCGCACGGGCAGGCGATGATCACGACGCTCACGAAGACGAGGAGCCCGACCGATACCCCCGCATGTCCGAGGACGACCCAGCCGATCGCCGCCGCGGTAGCGAGGGCGAGCACGAACGGTACGAAGGCCGAAGCGATCCGATCGGCGGTCCTCTTCAGTGGGACCCGCGACATCTCCGCCTCCGTGAGGAGCCGGCCGACCTGCGCCACGAACGTGTCGGCTCCGACCGCGGTCGACTCGACCGTGACGAACCCATCGACGTTCACGGCACCGGCGATGACCCGGTCGCCGACGCCCTTCGCCACCGGCGCCGACTCCCCGGTCAGGATCGACTCCTCGACGGTCGTCGACCCGTCCCGGATGACCCCGTCGGTGGGAAAGCGGGCGCCGGGTCGGACGCGCAGGCGGTCGCCGACCCGGACCTCGGCCACCGGCACCTCCCGTTCCACGCCGTCCACGACGACCGCCGCGATCGAGGGAAGGAGGTCGCCGAGCCGAGCGAGCGCAGACCCCGCGCGGGACCGGGTGAGATGTTCGAGGTAGTTCCCCGTCAGGATCAGCGTCACGATCAGCGACGACGCGTCGAAGTAGGAGCTCGCCGGCAGGCGGCTCGGGAGCAGCAGCGCCGCGAGACTGTACGCGTAGGCGGCGGAGGAGCCGACCGCGATGAGCAGGTCCATGTTCCAGGACCGGTCGGCGATCGCGTCGCGCGCGCCGCGGTAGAACGGAAGGCCGACGTAGAACTGCACGACGGTCGCCAGGGCCGCCGCGAGCCCGATCGCGTCCCGCGACCCGAGCCCGTAGGTCAGCCCGACGACGATCAGGGCGAGCGGCCACGCGATGGCGAGTCGGCGGGCCAGCGCTCGTTGCGCGCGGGCCGGATCGGCGAACTGGTCGCGGCAGGTCTCGGAGCAGAAGTAGTAGGTCCGGTTGTCGCGCACCAGGTGGAGCGATGCGGCACGCTCCTCGACGAACATGCCGCAGACGGGATCCGTCGCCATCGGCGGACCACGTCCGGCGGGGGGCGCCGGGCTCGTTCAGGCCGGGCGACGGGCGGACTGCTTCTCGTAGCTCTTCTGGCAGGAGGTCGAGCAGAAGTAGACGGTCTCGGTCCCGTACGTGCCGTGCGCGGCCGCGCTCGCGCTCTCGATGACCATCCCGCAGATCGGGTCCTTGACCTTCATCGTGAGCGCCACCGGCCGGGGGGATATAGGGACGACGCGCGGCGAAAAGCGCTAAGCCCTCCGGCGCTCCGACCCCGGCGATGGTCGAGGAACTCTCGCCGACCCAGGTCGCGGCTCGGGTCAAGGCGAACCCGAAGGGCGTGGTCCTGCTCGACGTGCGCGAGCCGAACGAGCGCGAGCTCGCGCACATCGAACCGTCGTTGTTCATCCCGATGCGGGAGGTACCGAACCGTCTCGAGGAGATCCCGAAGGATCGCGAGGTCGTGGTGTATTGCCACGGCGGAGCGCGATCGGCCATGATCGCCGGGTTCCTCGAGAGCCGCGGGTACGCCCGCGTCGCGAACCTTTCGGGCGGCATCGACGCCTGGTCGCGCACGGTCGACCCGAAGGTCCCCCGCTACGACTGAGCCCGGCGCCCGCTCACGTCCGGTGAGGCACGGGCGTGCGTCACGGTCTTGGCGGTCCGGCCCGTTCGGGAGAGCGGGGGACCTCACGGAACGCCTCGAAACTCGGCCGCCCCCGATCGAGCGGACCGTGAACCCCCTTCCGAGCGTCGAGCCCGGGGCCGAGAATTCCGGAGGCCGGTCCGGTCTCTCACCGTCCGCCGTCGTCGAAGGTCCGGCCGCGGTTCACCCGCGGCGGCGCGAGACCCGGTCCTCGGGGTTCGCCTCGAGCACCTCGATGAACCCCCGCATCTTCCAGTAGGTCGACAGGAACTCCTGACCGCGCGGGGTGATGTCGTAGGCCGGCCGACCGTCGAGGTCCTCCGACTTGAGCAACCCTAGCCCGACCAGGCGCTCCACGAGCGCTCGCAAGCGATCGACCGGCATGCCGGCGCCGTAGGAGACTCGCGTGATGCGGGCCGCGCCGTGGTAGCGCTTCACGACCTCGAGGACGGTCGCGTAGAGGTCGGTCGCCTCGCGGCGGCGCGGGGATCCACCGTCCTCGCGACCGTTCAGCATCGCCGCCCCCTCCTCCACCCCTAGAGCGGGAAGGCGGGCAACGTGTCGACCTTCTGGGGCGCACGGCCGAGCCGTACTCCCGATCCGACCTCTGCCGAGGTCGTGAACACGATCTCGCCGACGATCGACCCGTCCCGCACCCGGACGGTCTCGGCGACGATCCGCCGGATCTCGCAGCGCTCCCCGACCTCGACGCGGCGGCCGAACACGTCCTCCGCGCGGGCGCCTCGCTCGATCTCGACGTCCCCTCCGACCAGCGGACCCGCGACCTTGGAGCGGTGGTGGAGCCGGATCCGGGCGCCCTTCAGGCCCTCCCGGGTGGTCGCGTACCCGCCGATCTCGACCGAGTCGACGAAGACGGCGCGGCGGGCCTCGAGCTTGCCGCCGACCTCGACGCGCTCGCCGGAGAACGCCTCCCCGACCGAGATCGCGCCGCCGACCTCGACCGGGCCCGAGAGGGTGAAGCTGCCGCGGACCTCGAACTTGCCCCCCACTTCGAGGGTACGGCCGGTGCCGTTCCCGCCGATGCGTCCGACCCCGCCGATCTCCATCGTGTCGAACGTCAGGTCGCGCCCGGCCGAGAAGACGCCCCCGACGTCGATCGACCCGCCGGTCGCGGAATCCCGAAGCTCCGCGAAGCCGCCGACGTCGAGCGAACCGAACTTGAGCGGCGCCTTGGCCACGAACCGGCCCCCGACCTCGATCGAGCGCCGAACCTCGCCGCCGCCGATCGCGATCGTTCCGCCGACCTCGAGCCGATCGACGGCGACGTCGCCGAGCTCGACCGAACCTCCGACCTCGACGTCCTCCGCCTCGAGACGCCCGGCGAGCCGGAACTTGCCTCCGACCGAGACCGCGCGAGCGGTCATCGACTGGGCCCCCTCGAGGACCCCACCGACCTCGAACCGCTCCGCCGTCGCGGGCCCCCCGATGCGGAGCCCGCGATCGACGTCGACCCGGCGGGCCGTGAGGCTGCCGCGGATGTCGATCGCGGCGTCGTGCGCCTCGATGTCGCCCCGGCTCACCAGGTCGCCATCGATCGTTACCGTTCCGCCGTCGGAGCGCAGGGCCGCGCACTCGAGGCTGCCCGCCACGTCCGCCGATCCCTCGAAGCGCGCGGTGCCCGAAACGATGAGCCGCCCGTCGACCTCGATGCGGGCGTGATTCGAGACCGTGAGGTCTCCGTCCACCGAGCCCAAGCGGACCCGACCTCCCCGGGGCACATGCGTATCCGGCATCGCTCCGTCCTATCGGGACCCCCCTCTATACGGGTAGGTCACTCCGAGTGACCACCGGGGCGTCGCGTCGCCCACGGCGCGGAATCGCTTAAGCCCGGGGCCGCTCCCCGCGGCGTGGCCGATTCCCTCGCCGTCCTGCGCGACGAGATCATCGTCTGCACGCGATGTCCGCGCCTCGTGCGGTATCGGGAGCGGATCGCCCGGGAGCGCAAGCGGGAGTTCGCCACCCAGGAGTACTGGGGACGGCCGGTCCCCGGCTTCGGCGATCCGGCCGCGCGCCTCGTGGCGGTGGGGCTCGCCCCGGCGGCCCACGGGTCCAATCGGACCGGGCGCGTGTTCACGGGCGACCGCTCTGCGGCGTTCCTGGTGCGCGCGTTCCACGCGGCCGGGTTCGCGAACCAGCCGACCTCGACCCACCGCGGCGACGGCCTCCGGTACCGCGACCTCTACCTGACGGCCGCCGTGCGCTGCGCGCCGCCCGGCAACCACCCCACGCCCGACGAACGAGCGCGGTGCGCCCCGTACCTCGAACGCGAACTCCGGCTGCTCCCCGAGGCGCGCGCGCTCCTGGCCCTCGGAGGCTTCGCCTGGGACGCCCTGCGGGACGTTGTGCCGCGGGTCTACGGGTCGCCGCGCCCGGAGGTGCCGTTCGCCCACGGCGCGTGCGCCCCGCTCGGACCGGGCCGGCCCATGCTGTGGGGGTCGTATCATCCGAGTCCCCAGAACACCAACACCGGGAAGCTCACGGCGACGATGCTCGTCGAGCTGCTGACGCGGATCCGCACCTCCTACGAACCGGGAGCCGCCCGGTGAGCGTCTTCGAACTCCTCGAGCGGGACGGCCTCGCCCGCCTCGGGCGGCTCGACACCCCGCACGGACCGATCGAGACGCCGGCCCTCCTGCCGGTCGTCCATCCCGACCTCGAGCGCCAGCCGATCCGTCCCGAGGAGATGCGGGACCGGTTCGGCGTTCGCGCCGTGATCACGTCGGCCTACATCACGTGGCGAACGCCGCCGCTCCGGGCGGCCGCGGAGGCGCGCGGCATCCACGGGCTGCTCGGGTTCGACGGCCCGGTGATGACCGACTCCGGCGCGTTCCAGCAGCACGCATACGGCTCGGTCGAGATCTCGCCGGACGAGTCCCGGGAGTTCCAGGAGCGGATCGGTTCGGACATCGCGACCGTCCTCGACGTCTTCACGGAACCCGAGGCGTCGCACGAGGACGCCGCCGCCGCGCTCGCGGCGACCCGGGCGAGATCCGAAGTGGCCCGGAGGGCCCGCGCGGGCCTCCTCGCCGTTCCCGTGCAGGGCGGATCGTTCGACGACCTGCGCGCCGAGTCGGCCGCCGCGGCCTCGGCGCTCGCGGACGTGCTCGCGGTCGGCGGCGTCGTCCCGCTTTTCGAGCAGTATCGGTTCGCCGAGCTCGCCCGGGTCCTATCCGCGACCCGCCCGCATCTGACGCCCTCGACCCCGGTCCACCTGTTCGGCACGGGCCATCCGATGGTGTTCGCGTTCGCCGCCCTCTGGGGGGTCGACCTGTTCGACTCGTCGGCGTACCACAAGTTCGCCCGGCGCGGGAGCCTGATGTTCCCCGAGGGGACGATCGCGATCGACGACCTGCGCGAGCGGATCTGCCGGTGCGCGCTGTGCGCCGAACGCCCGCTCCCCGAGGTCGCCCGGCTTCCGGTCTCCGAACGGGAGCGCGCGATCGCCGCGCACAACCTGCTCACGTCGGTCGAGGAGATCGGACGAGTCCGTCAGGCGATCCGGGACGGGACCCTGTGGGAGCTCGCCGAGCGGCGCGCGACCGGACATCCATCGCTGCGGGCGGGGCTCGAGGAGGCCCTGAGCCATCCCGACGCCTTCCTGCCAACGGAGCCCGCGAGCCGTGCGTCGTTCCGGGAGGTGCTGCCCTCGAGCGTGCAACGACCCGCGGTCGTCCGGTTCCGGCGAGCCCTCGAGGAGTTCGTGCGCGACCGACCCCTGCCCGAACGGATCCCCCGGGTCGCGCTCCGCCCGGAGTACCTCGGTCGCATCCCGTGCGAGGACCGCTCGGGGCGCAGGATCGCCTGGGACGTGGAGACGCCGATGGGGCCGGTCCCCCTCGAGCTCTCGGACGTCTATCCCGTCGGGCCGTTCCTCGGCGTCGAGGAGTTCGCCGAGCGCCGTTCCCACCGAACTCCGTCGTCCGTGACCGAGGCGCTTCGGGCCCGCTCCGGGCTCGACGTCGACCTCGAGCGGGACTGGAGCGAGGGCTGGACGCGTCGCCAGATCGAGGTGCTGCTCACGTGGGAGTACGGCCCGGAAGTTGCCGCCGCGCTCGCGGCCAGCGTCTCGGGCGAGCGTTCGCGCACCTCCGGTCGCCTGCGGCGGATGATGCGCGGCCCCGTGGCGTGGTTCCACGTCGGGACCGACGGCCTGGCTCGACCCACATTCCGCGGCGCCGGCGAGCTCGCGGCCCTACTCCCGGAGGGTCGGGGTCGAGTGGTCGTCGCGGACGACGCCCGCGACTTCGTGGCCCAGGGACGGAGCCTCTTCGCCCGGTTCGTGGTCGGCGCCGATCCCGGCCTGCGGCCCGGATCGAGTGCCCTGCTCGTCGACCGGTCCGACGATCTGCTCGCGGTCGGACGGTTGCTGCTCGCGCCGCACGAGATGGCGCGGATGGCGCGCGGGGTCGCCGCCCGCGTGACGGCCCACGCGCGCGCGCCCGAAGGGAGCGGCGACGCCCCCGGGGACGAGTGACCGTTATCAAGGCAACGCGGGTGGTGCGGCGCGGCTCCCTCCGGAACGAACGATGACGAACACCTTCCTGTTGCTCCAGCTGGACAGCGAGGGCGCCGCGTACTCCGAGGTCGCCGAGCTGCTCGAGGATCTCGGATTCCGACCGGAGACCGAGGGGTACGACTTCCGGTACGACTGGGGACGTCCGGCCACCATCGCCGAGACCCTCGGTCTCGCCGACCG
>DATJRX010000066.1:0-11920 GCA_035504395.1 Thermoplasmata archaeon
CGCCGAGACGAGCGAGCGGGGCAGCGAGATCGGCGGGTTCTCCATCCGGTGGACCATCGCGCTCACGCTCTCCGCGTGGAACGTCGTGTAGCAGGTCTTCCCGGTCGCCATCGCCTGGAAGACGATGAACGCCTCCGCGCCGCGCACCTCCCCCACCATCAGGTACTGGGGGCGCTGGCGGAGCGCGGCCGCGAGGAGGTCGAACATGTCGATCTCGCCCGGGGCCTTCCCGCTCGTCAGGTTCTTCGCGCCGAAGCCGGCCCGGGTGAGCGACGGGACCCAGTTCTCGTGCGGGAGGTTCAGCTCCCGCGTGTCCTCGATCGAGACGATCTTCATCTGGGGCGGGATGAACAGGAGCGTCGCGTTGAGGGTGGTCGTCTTCCCGCTCGCCGTGCCGCCGCAGACCATCATCGACTGGCCGTTCTCGATGGCGATCCAGAGGTACGCCATCATCTCGGGGCTCATGGTCCGGAACTTGAGCAGGTCGACCGGCGTGAACGGGTTGTCGCGGAACCGCCGGATCGTGAACGAGCTGCCGCGCTTCGTGACGTGCGTCCCCAGGGTCGCCTGGAGACGCGAGCCGTCGGGGACGGTCGCGTCGAGGATCGGGCTCGCGACCGAGATGTGCTTCCCCGACCGCTGGGCGAGCCAGATGACGTAGTCGTCGAGCTGCTTCGAGTCTCCGAAGCGCAGGTTCGAGCGGATCGAGCCGTACTTGCGGTGGTAGATGTAGAGCGGGATGCCGACCCCGTCGCACGAGATGTCCTCGACCTCGGTGTCGGTCATCGGGACGTCGACGATCCCGTAGCCGATGAAGTCCCGCTCGAGGAAGTAGAGGATCCGCCCCTTGGTGGTCGGACCGGGGTTGAGCTCCCACTCCTGGAGCTTCCCGTCGACCATGCGCCGAAGCTCGCGGCGCTTGGTCTCGGGGTCGAGCTCGGGCAGCGGTTCGAAGTCGTCGATCAGGACCACGCGGAGCCGCTCGGCGAGGTCCTTCTCGATCGGGGAGAGCGGCGGTTCGATGACCTCGTAGAGGTACTCGTTCCGCGTGTTGTGGAACGTGATGCGGACGTACGAGAACCCGGGCCGGATCGGGGCGAGGTCGAGCTCCTTCAGCGCCGGGTCGGCGAGCGGGGGGACCGGGGTCACCTCGCTCGCGCTCCCCGCGCCCGATACGCCGAGGCGGGCGAGCTTCACCGGCCGCGGCTCGCTCGAGCCCTTCCGCAGGGAGGCGCCGAGGCGCAGGAACGGGGACGATCCGCCGGTCGACTTCGCCTTGCGCGGGGGCGCGGGCTCGTCGGTCGTCTCGGGCGGGGTATCGACTTCGCCGGCCATGGAGCTCACCCGCAGCTCGCCCCGCCGAGCGTGAGGATCGGCACGACGAACCGCATCATCGCCCAGCCGACCGCGAGCATGATCGTCGCGTGCTGCATCCCCTCGGCGATCCGTCCGTTGAACAGGACGCCCGCCATGATCCCGTCGCCGAGCGCGTGGACGATGACGGCGACCATGAACGCGAGGAACAGCTCGGGGACGAGGCTGAACGACAGCGTCAGCGCCCCGCCGCCGAGCTGCGAGCAGGAGACGCCCTGGCCGGCGGTGATCATCTGCGGCAGGAACACCGCCGCCATGATGTAGATCGTGACGAGGAAGACGAAGAACGCGATGTAGATGACCGTCACGTAGGTCAGCATCGAGATCTGGCGCGCCTGGGCCGCGAGCTGGCTCTCGCGGGTGTCGTGCGCGACCATCGTCAGCACGTCCGCGACGTTCCCGCCCGCCTCGTTCGCGCGCGTCACGATCGAGACGACCCGCTGGACGACCGGGGTCGGGACGCGCTCCTCGAACAGCTTGAGCGCCGTGGCGACCGGGACGCCCCACTCGAGCTGGCTCGCCATCTTCTTGATCTCGTCCGTGAGGAGGCCGTAGCGGCCGCCGCTCGCGACGATGATCGCGTCGGGGAGGGTCATGCCGAACCGGCCGGCCTCCGCGACGTCGCGCAGGAAGTCCGGGAGCCGCTCCTCGATCTTCGAGATCCGGCGCAGCTTCGCGCTCATCGCGAATCCGTACGGCGCGATCAGCGCCAGGACGCCCAGGACACAGAAGTCGACCAGCGGGTTGGCGCCCGTCCCCTCGCCGGCGCGGAACTGGATGTTGAGCGTCCCCTCGTAGCAGAGGAACCCGATCGCGAACAGCACCGCCGCCACGATCCCGCCCGCGATGAGCAGGATCGTCTCGCGGGTGAGGTGGGTCGTCTCGCCCGCGCTCGCCTCCGCGGCCGTGAGGGCCCGCACGCGACGGGCCGACGCCGTCGGTCCCGAGGTCGCGGTCGCCATCCTAGGTCATCTCCTGCGCGAGCGTGTACATGAAGAAGATGAACCCGAACTGCGAGAGCGGGATCATCGCGCCGACGATCCCCCACAGGACGTCGATCATGAACGACCCACCGCCGCCGATGACGGCGAAGATCGCGATGATGATCACCAGGAAGAGCGGGAACGCGACCACGACCGTGACGAACGTCTCCGCGAGGAGCCCCATCGTCTCGACCCGCTGGAGCTGGGCGAGCTTGTTCTCGCGCTCGTACTGCTCGGCCTTGAGCAGGAAGTACGGCTTCAGCTGGCCGCCGCTGGTCGCGGTGGTCACGACGCCCTGCAGGAAGTCCTGGAACCGCTTCGACGGGCTCCGCTGGGCCCCGTTGCGGATCGCGGTCAGGATGTCGACGCCGAGGAGCTCGGTGTCGCGGGTGATCCAGGCCGCCTCCTCGGCGACCTCGCCGTAGATCTTCTGGCGACCGAGCTCCTTGAAGATCTGGTCGACGTTCACGTCGGCCGATGCCATCGCGCTGACGAAGCTCATCGCGGGGCTGATCTTCTGGTCGATCTTGCGCCCGCGGGTCTTCGCGGTCGAGCTCGGCGTCCCCTGCATCCCGAAGAACGTCCCCACGGGGCCGAGGACCGGGAGCGCGACGCCGATCAGGATCCCGAAGATCGGACTTCCCGACAGGACGAACAGGAGGCCGACCCCGATGCCGACGGCGATGCACGCCGCGGCCGCGACGACCGTCGTCGCGTAGACGGTCGCCATGTACTCGTCGGCGCGGATCCGCATGTGCGCCTTGACGATGTTCTCCTCGAGGGTCGGATCCGGCGGGTGCGCGAGCACGCGGTTGCGGAACGTCCGCCACGCCCACCGCTGGAACGGCGAGAGCGTCGACCGCTTCGCCTGCTCGCCGCGGCGCATCCGGACGGCCCGCGTCGGGGCCGCCGCCTCGGCGACGCCGGCGGTCGCGGTCGCCATCAGGCCCCTCCGGGCGCCTTCGGGGCGGTCCCCTGGATCCGCGACATGACCTCGGCGGGGTCGCGGTAGTACTGCGCGACGATCCGCCAGAGCTGGCGGTAGTCCGTGATCTGGTTCTGGACGAGGTAGCGGATCACGGCCGTGCGCCGCTGGAACTCCGCGTCCATCTCGTCCGGCGTGTAGTTCTTCAGTTCCATGATCTTGTCGAAGAGGAACGAGTGGCCCTTGAACACAAACCCATCGGTCGACGGGTCCCACTCGTAGACGGTGTTGGTGATCAGCTCGTTCGTCTCGGGCTCGAACCCGACGATCTCGAGGACCTGCTTCAGGCGCCGGACGACCCCCTTGTCGGTCCGGGTCTGGATCTGGATGACGACGTTGTTGAGGGCGGAGAGCAGGATGCGCGGGGTGTTGATCGGCGGGTTCTCCAGCCGGTTGACCATCGACTTCACGCTGTCCGCGTGCATCGTCGAGTAGGTCGTGTGGCCCGTCGCCATCGCCTGGAACATCGTGTAGGTCTCCTTGCCGCGGACCTCCCCCACGATGATGTAGTTCGGCCGCTGCCGCAGGGCGGCGCGCACGAGGTCGAACATGTCGACCTCCCCGGCCGCCTTACCGTCCGACCCCCGGTCCCCGGTGCCGCTGCGCGTCGCGCCGGGGATCCAGTTCTCGTGCGGGAGGTTGACCTCCCGCGTGTCCTCGATCGAGACGATCTTGGACGTCGGGGGGATGAACAGCGCGATCGCGTTGAGCGTGCTCGTCTTGCCGGCGGCGGGGCCGCCGCAGATGATCACCGACTCGCCCTGCTCGGCCGCGAGCCAGAAGTAGGCGACCATCTCCTCGTTGGCGCTGCCCATCGCCACGAGATCGACCGGGGTGAACGGCCGCTCCTTGAAGCGCCGGATCGTGAAGCTCGCGCCGCGGGTCGTCACCTCCCGCGCGTACGTCGCCTGGACGCGGTGGCCCTCGGGGGTCGTCCCGTCGAGGATCGGCGCCGAGACGCTGACGGACTTGCCGCAGCGCTGGCCGAGCATGACGATGAACGAGTTGGTGGCCTCCTCGTCGGAGAACGTGACGTTCGTCTTCACCGACTCGTACTTGCCGTGGAAGATGAACAGCGGCACGTCGACGCCGTCGCACGAGATGTCCTCGACCTGGGGGTCGCGGATCAGGGCGTCCACCGGCCCGTAGCCGACGAAGTCGCGGAGCACGTAGTAGATGATCCGCTCGGTCGAGATCGGGCTGAGCGTGATCCCCCGCGTCCGGAAGTACGCCTCGGTCTCGTTGCGCAGGAACGTCCGCTTGTCCGCGGAGTTCAAGGTGTTGACCTCGCTCCCGAGGATCATCGAGAGGGTCGCCTTGACGTGGTCGACCAGGTCCTTCTCGCGCGGCGTCAGCTGCGGCTCGATCACCTCGTAGAGGTATTCCTTCGTCCGGTCGTTGTAGCTGACGCGGGAGTACGAGTACGGCGCGTTCACCGCGTTGATCTCGAGCTCCTTCATCGAGGGCTCGGCCATCGGCGGCATCGCCGTGATGAACGTGCCGGGGACGTCGGTGGGGGTCTCGAGGGGCCGCGCGGCCGTCTCGAGCGGGGAGGTCCCGGCCGCGGGCGCCGCGGCCCGCGGGATCCGGACGCGCACCGTGCCGCCGGCCATGGCTCAGGTCGCCCCCACGCCGATCCCCATCTGGATGCCGGCGACGTACACCTGCGCGAAGTTCACGTTGCTGACGATCGCCCGCAGGACCTGGGTCGCCCCGTCCGTGTTGGTGCAGCTCGTTCCCTGGGTCGTGAAGTAGTGCACGCTCGTCCCCGGGTACAGTCCCGAGAGGAGCGAGAAGCTCGTGCTCGGGAGTCCGCTCGCGTTCCAGAACAGGTTGTTGAGGAAGGCGCCCCACGCGCACGGGAACTGGGTGCCGATCTCGAAGGTGAACGTGAACGGCGTGTAGAGACCGGTCCCGCTCAGCTTGCCGTTCGAGCTGACGAGCTGGGTGTACCTCAGGTGGGTGTAGACCTGCTCCGTGCCGGTACCGATCACGGTCGAGGCGTTGCCGTAGAGTTGGAGCTGGCTCGCCCAGATCGTGGTGTTCCCGCCCTGGACGGTGACGTTGAGGGGCGGCGGGATCTGCATCACCGAGAGTCCGCTCCCCTGGCTCTGGACCACCGCGTCATCCTCGAGGTAGAGGGTCTGGGTCTGGTAGTACCGGTTCGGGAGGTAGAACTCGAGCACCCCGGTCTGGATCGCCTGGGAGTAGGCGTGCGAGCCCCCGGGTCCGATCGATTCGGTGATGTTCGCGAACGTGCAGGCCTCGGGATCGACCGGCTGGCCCAGGTTCGTGGCGTTGACGCCGTGGGCGTTGGAGGTGTAGAAACCGTTCGGATAGGTGTACGACGCGCTCGCCGGGGCGGGGCAGTTCTGCGGGAGGAACTCGAGCGTCCCCTGCGTCGGCTGGGCGAGGAGCGGGATCCCGTCCGAACTGATCACGACCGGCGTCCCGTACGACTGGGGTCCGTTGAGCACGTACTGCGAGTCCATCGCGCTCTTCAGCTGGGCGAACGACGCCTGGGCCTCCGCCGTGAACTCCGCTTCGTTGTCGGTCATCCAGACGGGGACGTACTGCGTCAGGAAGATTCCGAACAGCGCGAAGAACACCAGGAGCGAGAGGAGCGTACCGATCACGGCCACGACGCCGCGGCGTCCGGAGTGCAACCGGTGGGCCCGACGGAACCCCCGTCGAGCGTTCGCCCTGCTCCTGCCCCCCATCAGACGGACCGGCCGACGCCGGACGGCGCCGGGTATCGAGAATTAGGCCCGGTCCGTGTATAAATACGTACGTCGGCGCCCCCCATCGAGAACGGGTCCGGCGTCGAACCTTTACGCGCGGACCGCCTGACGGGCTCGATGACCCTCCGCGAGATCTCGCTCACGCTGCCGAACCGCCCCGGAACGCTCGCCGGCGTCGCCCGGGTGCTGGCCGAGGCCCGGATCAACCTCGCGGCGGTGAGCGTCGACTCGACCTCGGGCAAGGGGCGGGTCCGGTTGATCGTGAGCCAGCCCGATCGGGCGGTCGAGCTCCTCAGCGCGACGGGCTACCCCACCGAGGTCCGCGAGATGATCGCGGTCCGGCTCGAGGACCGGGCCGGAAGCTTCCTGCGGGTCCTGGAGCTGCTGGCGCGGTCGAAGGTCAACCTCCAGAGCGTCGCGATCCTGGTCGCCCGCGACGGGAACCTCCCGGTGGTCGCCTTCTCGACCTCGAACGTCGATCGCGCCCGCGCGGTCCTCGCCAAAGGCGGGTTCACGAGCAACGGGTCGGAGGGGCTCCTCACGAACTCCGACCTCCTCGCCGGCGTCCCCACGGTGCCCTCCGAGTCCGTCGGCCTCCTCCTCTAGGAACCGGGGGAGCGAAACCGTAAGAGCCGGCCGCGGTGGGAGACGGGCGCGCGGTTGTGGTCTAGTGGTTAGGACGGTAGCTTCCCAAGCTACCTACTCGGGTTCGAATCCCGACAACCGCATCCTACGGCTGCCGGCCGGCCGCGCGGCTCACGGGGCGGGCGCGAGCCAGAACTCGTTGCCGTCCGGATCGAGGAACCGGGCGATCCAGCCCCACGGCATCTTCTTCGGGGGGAGCGAGAACCGAGCGCCGCGCCGCTTCAGGCGGGCCGCCACGCGCCGGATCGGCTCGTCCGTGACCAGCTGGATCCCGGTGTTCCCGACCTCCGAGCGCGGCGGGCGCCGGCCCGGGCGGCCGCCGACCTCGCAGAGGTGCACCCGGAAGCGGCCGCCGGGGTCCCCGACCGTGGTCCAGTGCTCGGGGTCGTCGTCGAGCACCTTCCAGTCGAGCACCTTCGCGTACCACCGCGCCGCCTTCCGCCGATCGGTCACCGCCACGGCGACCGACACTCCCCGTATCCCCATGGACGCCCGGCGCGAGCGAGCGGGACGGTAAAGGCTCTCGGGCCCCCGGACGCGGATAGCTACCCGAGGGGAGCCCCGGCCGACGAGGGGAGCGACCCCGCGTAGCCCTTCGGGAGCAGGTCCGGATCGATCTTACCGGTCGTGGCGTAGCGATAGAGGGCGGCCCGCAGGATCCCCTCCGCCGCCGACCCGATCAGGGCGACGATCACGCCGAAGGCGACCGCGACGCCGAGCAGCGTGAGGCCGAGCGCGACCGAGCCCGAGAAGAGGAGGTAGATCCCGCCGAAGCCGAGCAGGACCGCCACGACGATCCCGGCGCCGATGAGCAGCCCGAGCGCGAGGTTGGAGACGAGCGTCCGGCCGAACGTCGAGACGAAGAGGTGGCCCGACCGTTTGAGGGACGCCCACGCGCCCTGGTCCTCGAAGAGGAGGATCGGGAGGATGAAGTAGGTCAGGACCCCCCAGGTGGCGCCTCCGGCGAGGCCGATGATCCCGCCCGCGAGGCCGCCAACCCGCCGCTGGATCGCCTGGATCACCAACCCCACGGTCGCCGTGACGAGGGCCCAGAGGACGAGGCGACCGAGCCGTGCCCGGGCCGCCCGCCAGCCGTCCGCGGTCGACGGATGCTGGCCGTCCAGCTTGAGGGTCGCGGCGCCGATCAGGGCCGCGGTGCAGTAGACGGAGACCAGCGTCGCGCCGAAGTAGGCGACGAGGAACAGGAGGAGCCCGAGCGCTTCGTAGCCGGTCGTGAACGATCCTCCCCCCTCGATGACGGGAGCGACGAACCAGTACTCGGCCGCGATGAGGAGGCCGATGACCGCGATGGTCGCGAGCCCGGCCACCAGGGGGAAGACGAGGAGGCTCCGGTCCTCGCGGATCATGCGCAAGGCGGTCTTCGTGAGCTTCCAGGAGTCGGAGAACGTGCCGGGCATAGACGGGGCCGCCGGTACGTCCCGGGTCCCGAGGGTACTTGAGCCCTTTCGGTCGCGAGGAGGGCGCCTCAGGTCCCGGCTGCCTGACTCGAACAGGCGACCTGAGGATCTCCACGGGGGCCGCCGGAGGTCCGGCGGACTCGCCTACAGTCCCCCGCTCTACCACTGAGCTAAGCCGGGACAGGTCGAGGAGCGGGCCGCGCGCTATAAACTTACCTTCCGGCGCGGGTCTTGGTCGGCCGATGAGGACCCTCCAGCATCGACGCCACAGTCGGCGGGACCCCACCGGGGTCCACCTGAACGAAGCCGGTCAGGAGCTCGCCCGTCGCGTCGCGCCGGGCCTGCCGCGGTTCGCCCGGGCGGTCTCGTCCCCGCGGCCCCGGGCGGTCGAGACGGCCGAGGCGCTCGGGTACCGGGTCGACGCGACGATCCCCGCGCTCGCGGAGCTCCCGGACGATGCGGGCATCGAGTCCGTCGAGGACCTTCGCCGGCTGGGGTTCCCGGACTACGTCCGCCTCATCCGCGAGCGCCCGGCCTTCCGCCGGTTCGCGGCCGAGCAGGCCGACCTGTGGCAACGCGAGCTCGAACGGGTGCCCGATGGCGCCGCGCTGCTCATGGTCTCCCACGGCAGCATCATCGAGGCGGGCGCGCTCGGCGCGATCCCCGAGCTCGGGGAGGGCGGTGGACCCCTCGACTATCTCGAGGGCGTCGAGCTGACGCTCGACGAGGGGCGCTGGACGCACGGGCGCGTCCTGCGCGTGGCGGCGGCCGACCCGGCCGTCAGCCGATGAGCCGGGAGAGGCGCTGGGCGACCTCACGGGGCTCGCCCCGCGCGTCCAGCGTCCGCAAGAGCTTGCGGTCGCGGTAGTACTCGAGCAGCGGCGCGGTCTGCTCGGCATACACCCGGAGCCGGGTCCGGATCGCCTCGGGAAGGTCGTCGGGCCGCTGGAGGAGCGGCGTGCCGTCCCGATCGCAGATCCCCGGGATGCTGGGAGGTTGGCTGACCACGTTGTAGACCGTGTGGCACGTCGGGCAGACGCGCCGGCCCGCGAGCCGGTCGACGAGCTCGGCGAACGGGAGCTCGAACGAGACGACCACGTCGATCGGGGCGATCCGTTCGAGCGCCTGCGCCTGCGCCAGGTTCCGCGGGAAGCCGTCCAGCACGAACCCGGCCCGAGCGTCCGGGCGCGCGATGCGCTCGCCGAGGATGCGGAGCACGAGATCGTCCGGCACCAGCTGACCCGCGTCCATGTACGTCTGCGCCTCGCGGCCGAGCGGCGTGCCGGCGGCGACGGCCGACCGGAGCATGTCGCCCGTCGAGAGATGGGGGATCCCCCGCTGCTCGGCGAGGAGGGCCGCCTGGGTTCCCTTGCCGGCGCCGGGCGGTCCGACGAACACGATGCGCGGCACGGGCGACCGGAGGGGTGTTCGGCTAAAGCCGTTGCGAGCGCGTCGCCCCTACTCCACGACGGTGCCCCGGAACGCGCGACCCACGATGGCGGATTCCAGGTTCTCGAGGTCGCGCCCCGCGACGATGCGCAGGGGGATCCGGGCGCGCGCGAGCGTGTCCGCGCCGAGCCGGTCGAACAGGAAGTTCTGGCCGGCCTCGCCCGAGGTGGCCGCGTGCACCATCGACCGGAACTGGGGCCAGTCGGTCGCCTCGATCCTTTGGGCGTCGGGATGGGAACGCGGGTCGCGGTCGTAGACCCCGTCGACGTCGGTCGCGTTCACGAGCCGGGCCGCGCGCAGGCGCGCCGCGAGGAGCGCGGCGACGCCGTCGGTCGTGTGGCCCGGCTCGGTGCCGCCAAGGATCACGGGCGAGGCTCGGGCGAGCTCGTGCACGGCCTGCGCGATCGAGGTGGGCGGGTGCGCCGGGCACGGCGGGCCGATCCGGCCCGCGAGCACGCGCGCGTGGAGTCGGGTCACCTCGATCCCGATCTCGTCGAGCTCCACCTCGGTGAGGCCGAGGTCCCGGCCGAGCCGGATGTAGTCGCGGGCGGTTCGCCCGCCCCCCGTCGTCACCACGAGCGGCATCTCGCCCCCGAGCCGGCGGAGCAGGTCGGCCAGGCGCGCGAGATAACCGGTGTCGTCGTCGCCCGTGAGAAGCACCGACCCTCCGATCGAGACGACGACCGCGTGCGGCGTCGCGTGGACGGGGCCCGGCATCGCGAGCGGGGGAGGGTCGCCGAGGCATATGCGTGTCGGCGGTCGGGCCGCCGGGTTGAAGAGCCGGGGCCCCTCCCCCCGTCGTGGCCGCGGACCTTGAACGAGCGAAGGTGGCGGCCGCCGGACGCGCGGCGGACGCGGTGCGTCCCGAGATGCGCCTCGCGCTCGGCACCGGTTCGTCGGCCGCCGCCGCCGTCCGGGCGCTCGCGGAACGGTTCCCCGGACGCGCGCTCGACTGCGTCGCGAGCTCGCGCGCGACCGAGGAGCTCGCCCGCAGCCTCGGGCTCGGGGTCCGGGAGCTCCGCGCCGACGATCGGTTCGACCTCATGATCGACGGAGCGGACGAGGTCTCCGCGGCGCTCGACCTCACGAAGGGCGGCGGGGGCGCGCTGTTCCGCGAGAAGCTGCTCGCCGGGCTCTCCCGCTCGCTCGTCATCGTGGTCGATCCGAGCAAGCTCGTCGAGCGGCTCGGCGAGCGGCAGCCGATCCCGGTCGAGGTGGTCTCCTTCGCCCGCGACGTCCTCGCGCACGGCTTCGCCGCCGAGGGGTACCGCGTCCGCCTGCGGTTGCGCCCGGGCGGCGTCCCGTTCATCACCGACAACGGCAACGAGATCCTCGACCTCTCGCCGCCCGCGCCGATCGACGACCCCGCCGCCACCGCAGCGGCGCTCCGCGCGCGCACCGGGGTGGTCGAGACCGGCCTCTTCGTCGGGATGGCGGACCGGGTGCTCGTCGGCCGCCCCGACGGCTCGGCCGACGAGCGTCGCCGACCGCCGCCCCGCGCCCGCTAGCGCGCGCGGGGCGTCGCGCTTATCCGCCGGGGCGAATGCCGACCTCCGTCGCCCCGGCCCACGGGGGCGGCGGAGTCCCATGCAGGGTCAGTACATCCGGACGCGCACCGAGGACCACGTCGGCTACCTCGAGATCGGAAAGCCGAAGGCGAACACCTACGACCTCGACATGATGCGCGAGGTCGACGCGGCGCTCAACGAGTTCCGGTTCGACGAGGAGGTCCGCGTGATCGTGCTCGCGAGCACCGTGCCGGGCTTCTTCAGCGCCGGGGCGGACATCGAGATGCTGCGGAAGAGCAACCCCGACTACAAGGCGATGTTCTGCCTCTTCTGCCAGGAGACGCTCAACAAGTTCGCGGAAACGCCGAAGGTCGTGATCGCGGCCCTGAACGGCCACACCGTGGGCGGCGGGCTCGAGATCGCGCTCGCCTGCGACCTCCGCATGATGGCGAAGGACTCCGGCACGATCGGGCTCCCCGAGGTCACGCTCGGGGTCCTCCCCGGGACCGGCGGCACCCAGCGGCTCCCCCGCCTGGTCGGGCCCGCGCGCGCCCTCGACCTCATGATCACGGGCAAGCGGCTTTCGCCCGACGAAGCGCTGCAGATCGGCCTCGTCAACTACGTCTTTCCGAAGGAGACGTTCGCGCACGACGTGCAGGCCTACGCGAGCGCGCTCGCCCACGGGCCGGCGCGGGCGGTCAGCCTGATCAAGCGTTCGGTGGTCGAGGGGATCGAGATGCCGCTCACCGCGGGCCTCGCGCTCGAGCGCGAGCTCCAGAACCGACTGTTCATCACCGAGGACGCGAAGGAAGGGCTG
>DATJRX010000067.1:0-34687 GCA_035504395.1 Thermoplasmata archaeon
CCCGTAGCGACGGGCCAGCCAAGGTAGGAGTTCGTCCGCGAGGAACTCCGCGAACTCCGCGCGCCCCCCGAGGTCGCGCTCCCGGGCATCGGGCGCGTTGTCGAGCAGGACCACGACCGTCGGGTCGATCCGACCCGCCGCGACGAGGTTCGTGACGATGCGGCGCGTCGGGATCGGGTCTTGGTAGGCCGGTCCGTCGAACACGACGAGAAGGTTGTAGTCCGACCGGCGAGGATCGAACCGGGGCGGAAGCTCGACCCAAATCGCTCGGGCGTTTCCCAGCTTCCGACTGCGCAGCCGGCGTCGCTCTTCCCGCCACCCCAGCCCTCCCCGGGAGCGGAGCCAGGGTTCGGCCGTCGCATCGGGCAGCTCGAACTCCGACAGGAACAGGCGCGGGCCGGCCTTCACCCGGCGCGGGTTCAGCGGGTCCGGTCCGAGCGAGCGCACGAACTCGCCCCAGGCGCGACCGGGGTCCGTCAGGGAGGGGAGCGGGCGGGGCGCGAACCCGTACGACGCCCGGGCCGTCGCCGGTAGACGGTAGGTCCGGTACCAGACGCCGGTATCGCCGAGAGGGGCGAGGGCGGTACCCTCCCGTGAGAACTCGGCGATCGGAGAGTAGAGCGAGGCGGCCCCGATGGGGCGTGTCGGACGCCACAGGAACGTGACGAGCCGGTCGTGCGACGGCGGGGCCGTCGGTCCGATGAGGGGAACTCCGCTCCGGGTGAGCGCTTTCCACGCCCGCGCGGTGTCCGCGCCCCCGCGCGCATCGCGCTCGAACCGGACGAGGCGGCGATCCATCGGAACCCCGTCGGGCATCGACGCGGACCGCGACACGGGACCCGCTCTTGGGGTTGACGCCCAGCGAGGTCGGCGCTCCGGTCGAGGGGCCACGCGTCCCCTGGTCGAGAGGAATGCCAACCCATCACATCCCTACCGGCGAAGCCTTTAGGGTGCGCGCAGGTCTCCACATCAGGAACTCACCCGGTTTCCGGGCGCCGCGAGCATGGACCGCTACGAGAGAGTGCCAATTCGCGAGGAGACCCGCGATGAGCGCGTGCACAAGTTCGCGCTGATCGACCAGCCGTACATGCTGGAGGAGGCCGTCCTCGAGGGACAACGGTGCCTGCAGTGCGCCATGCCGTACTGCGTCCAGGGCTGCCCGATCACGCAGGACGCGCGCGGGTACAACATCCTGGTGGGCGAGCGCGACTTCGACAACGCCGCGCGTCTGGTGCTCCGGGAG
Organism: Thermoplasmata archaeon; assembly: GCA_035504395.1. Classification (GTDB taxonomy): domain Archaea; phylum Thermoplasmatota; class Thermoplasmata; order Lutacidiplasmatales; family UBA184; genus Lutacidiplasma. The sequence goes on from DATJRX010000067.1 coordinate 1,244, forward strand.
AACCCGCTCGCCACGGTCCTCTGCAAGACGTGCTACCACTTCTGCGAGGACGACTGCATCATGAGCGGGAAGGGGATCCCGATCGCGATCCGCCATCTCAAGCGGGCCGCGCTCGACTTCGGAACGTCCGACCTTCTCTACGTCCCGTCCAAGCGAAAGGAGGAGCGCATCGCGGTCATCGGTGCTGGGCCAGCGGGGCTCATGGCCGCATGGGACCTCGCGATCCGCGGACATCCCGTGACGGTCTACGAGCACGAACCGTTCCTGGGGGGCCAGATCAACACCATCCCGCGCTACCACCTCGATCCCGACGACCTCGACACCGACCTCGCCCGCTGGAAGAACCTCGACATCACCTACGTCGTCGGAAAGCGCGCCGGCGTCGACTACACCCCGAAGAGCCTGCTCGCGGAGGGGTACGAAGCGGTCCTGGTCTCCATCGGGGCGTCGAAGGCCCGGGAGCTCGGGGTTCCCGGCGAGCACCTGCCGGGGGTCTACCACGCCCTGCCGTTCCTCTTGGCGATGAACAAGCGTCCGGAGGGCCTCTTCGGCCGCAAGGGCCGTCGCATCATCGTGATCGGCGCCGGCGATGTCGCGCTCGATGCGGCCCGGTCGGCCCGCCGCCTCACGGGTGGGGGCGAGGTCCTCCTCGTGTACCGCCGCGGACCCGAGGACATGAAGGCAACGGAGGAGGAGAAGAGCGGGGGCGAGATCGAGGGGGTCCGCTACGTCTTCTTCCGCGCCCCGAAGACGATCGTGGGCACGGACCACGTCGAGGGTCTCGTCGTGGAGCGGACCGAGCACGGACCGCCCGACGCCAAGGGACGCCGCTCCCTCCAGGTCGTGCCGAACTCCGAGGAGACGATCCCGTGCGACATGATCATCGTCGCCGTCGGGGAGGTCGCCGACGTCGCCGGCTTCGACCCCGACTACGACTTCAAGTTCGCCTCGATGGGCTGGCCCGAGGGCAAGCGCGAGGGCTGGATGACGGATGTCGAGGGCGTCTTCGCGACGGGCGGACGATCGGTCGTGCACGCCATGGCCGCCGGCGAGCGGGCGGCCGCCGCGATCGACGCCTATCTGGCCAAGAAGCACGGTCGGGCCCCCGAACCCCGACCCGACCCGTTCGGCGGGCCGAAGCCCCCGCAGCTGCCTCCGGGTTACGGCGGCCAGACGTGGACACCGTAGGGCGCGCGGAATTCCGCGATCCGACGACCGGTCGCACTAGGTCGATCCTCTCGCCCGCTTTGGCTCACAGCGCCCCTCGCCCGTGAGTCACTGGGGCCGCGCCGGGTCGCCGAGACCGTCGTCGGTCCGAGCTGCCCGAGGGCTAAGGTATCCGGAACGACCCGGGCCGATGCGATCACCGAGGGGGCTGGGTGGCTTCGCACGCTCCAGACGCGGACGCTCGGCGGAGACGAGATCGGAGATTACCGATGCGATGACTTGGTCGGGCTCGATCGGTTCTGGCTCTCCCGCTGTCGCCCTATCGAGATCCTCCACGGACGCGCGGAGCGGGCGTGGCCCGGCCCGCTTGGACCTCTCGGTAGCGAAAGCATCCGGTCAGGTGGTCGTTGACCATGCCGACCGCCTGCATGTGGGCGTACACGACGGTCGATCCGACGAACGCGAAACCTCGTTGCTTCAGGTCCTTGCTAAACGCGTCGGACTCAGGTGAGGTCGCGGGGACCTGTCCCGAGGTCGTCCAGCGGTTCTGGCGAGGGCGCCCTCCGACGAACGCCCAGCAGTACGTATCGAAGCTCCCGAACTCGCGCTGGATCGCCCGGAACGCTCGGGCGTTGCGGACCGCGGACTCGATCTTCGCCCGGTTGCGGACGATCTCGGGATCTCGCACGAGCCGTTCGACTCGAGCCGGGGAGAATCGCGCGACCCGCTCCGGATCGAACCCGGCAAAAGCCTGCGCGTACCCGGCCCGCTTGCGGAGCACGACCCACCAGCTCAGGCCCGCCTGGGCTGCCTCCAGCGTAAGGAACTCGAAATGACGTCGGTCGTCGTGCACCGGGACCCCCCACTCGCGGTCATGGTACGCCGTCATCACCGGGTTGTCGTCGGGCACCCACGAGCAGCGGCGCATGGCTCGGTTCACTCCGCCGTCGCGGGGGCGAACCGTCGTAGGCTCTCCGCCGACGGTACGAAGTAGTACGCTCCCGTGAGCGGGCGCGAGTATCGGGTGAGCGCGTCGCGGATCCCGTCGGTCACACCGGCCATGCTCTCGAGCATCCGCTGAAGCGGCCGTTGCTCCGCGCAGAACCCCACGAACATCGTGCCGTGGACGGAGACGGAGCCGTAGGGCAGGTTCCGACGGAAGATCTTCCCGAAGACATCCTGGTCGGTCCGGGCGACATGGGAATCGACGGGCTTCGGGTCGAGCTCCTGACTCGCGGGCTTGGTTCGGCCGATGGCCCGCTCCTGCTGCTCCACGGAGAGCCCGTCCCATGCGGCCGCGTCGTGCTCCCACTGCTGCATCAGCAGCACGCTCCCCCCGGCGCCGGGGTGGCCGTCCGGAACGATCGCCACGTCCGAAGCCTCGGTCAACGTGGGATTCTCGCTGCCGTCCACGAACCCGGTGAGATCGCGATCGTGGTGGTAGGGCCAGCCCGAGATGTCGCCGGCGACCCCGGCGACCCGGGCGAGCGCGGCGATCGAGACCCGCGCCTCGTCGAAGACGACGTCGAAGGAGCCGCCCGCGAACCAGAGGACGAGGTCGTGCTGGGTCGCCGGCATCGAATAACCGTCGGGCCCCACGATCGGCCGGTTGAAACCCCCCAGTTCGGCCGGAAGACCGTCGGGGACCAGTTCCCGCCAGAGCTCGGGGCGGAATCCGGCGACGAGGTTCACCCCCGCCATCGTGGTCCGCGGCTCGCGGAGGCCCGCCACCGCGGCTACGAGCGACGCGGAGTCGGTGCCGGGCCGGCGGTCGAGTTCGAGGTACAGCTGGGAGGAGGTTCCGATCGCGAAGATCCCGGGCTGGGCGGTGGTCATCGGTCCCGACAGGACCTCGCGGCTCTTAGTTCCTTGTCGGGCGAACCGGTGCTTCGGTCCGTGGGTCCCCGAGTGCAGGATCGAGAGGGAGCCGTCCCGGACGCCCGCGAGCGCTCGTCGACCCGGCCGCGGCCCAGTCCGAATGCGCTCGGGGGCTGGAGACATTATATCGAATTCGATTCATAACTCAGCATGGCCGAACGGATCCGTTTCCACGGGCCCCGCCCCGGTCGGGTGCTCGGGCTCTACGCTCTCGCGACGATGTCCAAGGAGGGCCCGGTGTACGGGTACCAGTTGGCGGAGCGGATCGCCGAACGGACCGACGGCGCCTGGCACCCCGGCGCCGGGGCGATCTATCCGGCGCTCACCTCGCTCGCGCGGAAGGGTTACGCGCGCGCGGCGCCAGGTCGAGGGCGTCGCATGTATTCGATCACGCCGCGCGGTCGCGCATTCCTCGCGAGGGTGCGGTCCCAGTGGATGGGCGGGCGGGGTTCCGGTCCGGATCTCAGTCGCCTCTGGGCCGAGATCTCGGGCGCCGGTGACCCGGGGGAGCACCTGCTCCGACATCTCCACCGCCACCTCGATTCGATCGTGACCCTTCTCGACCAGGACCCCGACATGCGCGCCGGGAGCGGCAATTTCCGCGCGCTCGTGCGGGAAGAGCTCCGGGTCGCGGACGAGCGCCTCGCACCGCCCGGCGGCGGCCGGTCGAAGGCACCCCGCACCCGCGGAGGCCGGACGTGAACGGGACGGCCATCTCGGTCCGGGGCCTCTCGAAGGTCTACGGGTCGAAGGCGGGCGCGGTCCGCGCGCTGGACGACGTCTCGCTCTCGATCCCCGCCGGGACCGTGTTCGGGCTCCTGGGGCCGAACGGCGCCGGCAAGACGACCCTGATCAAGGTCCTCACCGGGATCAGCCCGATGACCGACGGGGACGCGACCGTCGCGGGGTTCAACGTCCGCACGGAGTCGCTCCAGGTGCGGGCGCGGATCGGATGGGTGGCGGCCGAGGTCATTCTCGACGACGACTTCTCCGCCCGCGAGAACCTTTGGTTCCAGGCGAAGCTCCAGAACCTCAAGGACTGGGAACCGCGCGCCGACCTCCTGCTGAAGTACTTCGACCTCGACCGCCGCGCCCGCGACAAGGTCGGGGGCTTCTCGACCGGGATGCGCAAGAAACTCGAGATCGCGCTCGCGCTGCTCCATCAGCCCGAGGTGATCTTCATGGACGAGCCGACCATCGGGCTCGACGTCAACACCCGACGGATGCTCTGGGACATCGTGACCGGCGTCCACAATGAGTTCGGCGTCACCGTGCTCCTCACCACCCACTACATCGAGGAGGCCGAGGCGCTGTGCGGCCGGGTCGCGATCATCGACCACGGGAAGATCATCGCCGAAGGGACGCCCTCGGAGCTCAAGGCGCGGGTCAAGGCCGACGTCGTGCGCCTGGAGACGGTGGAGGAGATCGACCCGGCGCACATCAGCGCGATCGCCGGCGTGCAGGAGGTCCGCACGGAAGGGAACGAGTGGGCGATCCGGACCTCCTCCGCGGCGACGCTGCTGCCCGCCCTCCTGGCGTCGATCAAGACCGACTCGGTCCGACGGATCACGATCGAGGGTCCGAGCCTCGAGACCGTGTTCCTCGACCTGACCGGCCGGCGGATCGGGCAGGAAGAGCCGATGCGGGACGTGCGAAAGTTCTACGCCCAGATGCGGCAGGTGCGCCGATGATCAGCCAGTTCTCGGGGCTCTACCTGCGGGAGATCCTCCGGACGTTCCGGAACCCGTTCGTGCTGATCATCACGATCGTGCAGCCGTTCATGTGGCTCGCCTTCTTCGGCTCGAGCTTCGCGAACGCGCCGCCCGCCTTCCTCCAGTCGTTCATCGGCTCCAACAGCTACATCGCGTTCCTCTTGCCGGGCACGCTCTCGACCTCGATGCTCTCGGTCGGCATGTTCGGCTCGATGAGCACGATCCAGGACAAGCGGTTCGGTTTCATGAAGCGCATCCTGATCACGCCGACCTCGAAGGGCGTGATCTTCCTCTCGAAGGCGCTCGGCGGCGCGACCCGCGGCCTCGTGCAGTTCCCGATCATGATGATCGCCGCGACCGTCTTCGGGGTCCGCTTCGACCTCTCCCCGCTCGAATGGGCCGCGTGGATCGTCGCCCTGTTCTCCCTCGCGGTCGGGTTCGCGAGCCTCTTCCTGGCGATCACCGCCTCGTCGACCGACTGGCAGACCCCCGGGGTCGTTTCGAACTTCATCACGATGCCGCTGATGTTCGCGAGCACCGCCCTGTTCAGCGGCGCGTTCTTCCCCAGCTGGATGCTCGCGATCTCCGCGGTCAACCCGATCACCTTCTCCGCCCTGCTGGGCCGCGCGTTCGTGCTCGGACGGTCCGTGCCCTGGATCAACCTGGGCTACCTCGGCGCCTTCGCGCTCGGCATGCTGGTGGTGGGCTACCTGGTCTCGTCCCGATGGCTCCGCGTCGACTGACCCCGGAGTCCCGGGATCGGCGTCGGAAGTTCGCTCCTAGGGCGTGCCCGAGACGTTGCCGATCCCGCTCGACGCGAAGGCGCTCGACCGCCGGTCCCGGCATCCCGTGCTCGGTGACGCGACCGCGGACGCGATCGTGCGCGCGCTCCCGTGCGACTTCGATCGCCTCCGCGCCCCCGGCGGTCCCGAACCGCGCATCTCCCTTCCCGGCCCGACCGGACGTTACAGGATCTTACCCGCGCGCACGATGGGGGTCCCGTCGACCGCGATTTCGGCCCCGGCGAGCGAGAACCAGCTGAAGAAGCTCGATCGGTTGCTCCCGTGGAGATAGCGGTTCCCCCCGATCTGAAGCGCGACGGCGCCCCCCTCGACCGTCTCCAAGTTGGGGATGTCGCGTACGTCGGGGTTGAGTCCGAACTTGAGCACGCTGGTGCGGTCCCGGCCCGCGGTGCCCGCCCGGTACTGGCGGACGAACTCGGCCTCCCCGTCGTCGAAGGAGTACGACCTCAGCTTGCCGTCCGCGAACTCGAGCGAACCCCCGGCGTGCCAGTTCCACCAGATGTTGGTCCGGCGGTTGGCGCGGAAGCGACCCTCGGCGGTCTTCGAGTCCAGGGCCACGTCGACGGTTCCCGCGGGGACCTGCTGCAGCATGCCGGCCGGCGCGTCCCCCTTGCGATAGGGACGGGGCCTCCCATCCCGCGTCTGCGAGGGGATCCCCGCGAGGGCAACCTCCACGTCGGTCCCGTTGGCGTGGGTGATCCGCACGCGGTGCCCCCCAGCAAGCGCACGGGAGAGCCGGGCCGCGCTCCGGGCCATCCGCTCCGGGTCGGTGAGCGAGGCTCGGAGGATGTTGTCTTCCCACTTCGCGAGATCGACGCCCCACTGCCGGGAACGTCCGGCCGTCGCGAACCCGGTGGTCATCCGCACGCCGCGGAGCCCGGCCTTCCGGGCGACCTCGTACCACGGCCCGATAAACGCGAACACCTGGTTGCCGGGCTCGTCGGGAAGCTTCTCGATGCGGTCGGTGTTGCCCGGACCCCAGAAGTTCACGTAGACGTCGGCCGCCTTCAGCGCGGCCCACTCGGGAGCGCTCGACTTGCCGAGGAGCTTCGTCTGCTTCCGGTCGATCGCGCGCCACCAGGCGTCCTCGTCCTCGTGGACGAAGAGGACGCTGGCGCCTACCCGACGCACCTCATCGACCATCGCCGCGGCCAACGGCATGGTGTGGTCCCACGACTCGACGATCGCGTTCTCGCCCGGTCGGACCTTGAGATACTTCGTCACGATGTGGCGGGCGACGTCGCGCTGCAGCTTCGAAGGGGTCCCCGACATACGGCGCCGAACAACGACGCCGACCTATCAAGTATCGTTCGGTCGGATGCGAACGCGTTCGGAGCCGCCTTGCTGGGGGAGCGCCGACCCCGCCTCGCTCCTTCGAACCTAGGCCCCCGGCTTCGGGTCGGTCGCCGCAAGGCTCGTCGGAGATCGACCGAGCGCTCAGGACCCACCCTCCGCGCCAGCGCAGTACCGCGCCGGCGGCTCGGCCCGCTCGGCCGCGGAAGGCTCGCCAACTCCGGGCCAGTGCGACCCTAGGCGCTCGGAGGGACGGCGGTCACCGTGAAGTCCGACCCCTCCCACCGGTCCTCGCGCGACCAGTAGAAGGTGAACGTCCAGCCGCGACCCGGACGGTCGAGCGGCGGCAGGTCCACGTAGTGCAGTTCGATCCCGGTGTCCTCGGCGTCCAGATCGCGGGCGGTCCTCCAGCCATCGTCCGACACGTGCAGTCGGAACGGGCGGTCCGCGATGATCCGCAGCGGGGCGTCGGGTCGGATCGTCGGCGGTCGACGGCGGAACGTCCACACCTCGAGGGTCGGTCGGGTCCGGCCCGAAGCGAGGTAGCGCTCGGCGACCTCGGGGACGCGATCGAAGACCCGGCCGTCGCTCGTCGACCGGAGCAGGGAGATGTACTCGGCGTGGGCCCAGCAGAGCGGCGTCGCGGACTCCGTCGGCCGGCCGAACCTGAGATGCAGGTCGGGTCGATCCGCCTCGTCCCACACCTGCTCGGGAAGGAGCCCAGTCGGGGTGGCGAACCGCTCGAGCGCGCGGAGGAAAGGAGAAGGATCCCGGCCACGGGCCAGCTCGTAGTGCCCGCGCTCTCCGGTCAGCAGCGGCCAGGCACGTCCCCGACCCCAGTCCGAGTACGGTCCCCCGTCCTCGCGGTCCCCGTAGCCGTCGTGGTTGTAGCGGTGCCACGCCGGCCCGAGCGGCGTGTCGACCTTCAGGATCCGGTCGATCACGCTCACCGAGTCGAGCACGATCGGGTCGTCGGGGGCCCGAAGTCCGAACCGCACGAGCGAGAGGAACCCGGCGTCAACGATCTCGTTCGCCGGGAACTCGTTCGGCGACCCCGGCGGCAGGTTCGGGAGTTTGATCGTGCCCATGTCGGGTCCCTCGTGCGGGTTCGGATCGTCCACGGGGGCCGGGCGGATGCGGACGTAGTGCCGGGGGGACCCGGGCACGAGCGTGCCGGTCGTCGTAACGGTCCAGTCCTCGATCCGCGCCTCCTGAAAGTCCGCGTACTCCTGCAGGAACCGGGCGGCCCGCAGCTCGCCCCGCCGTCGCGCCGCCACGGCCGCGACCGTGAGGGCGGAGACGGTGACCGCGAGCGTCCCCGGCGAGTACCCGCTCACCTCCTCCCAACGGTCCTGCTGCGTCACCGGGCCGCTGAGGACGAGGAATCGGGCCCCCCGGCGGACCATCGGATAGACGTCGAACTGGTCGGTCGCGCGGGCATCGAACAGCTGACGGGCGAGGAGCACGGGGAGCGCGACCTCGTCGAGCTGCTGGCCGCGCCAGTACGGAGTCCCGTCGACCCAGAAGTTCTGCGGGAATCCCCCGTCGGGCTGCTGGCGCGTGGCGAGGTAGATCAGCGCCCGCATCGGCGCCTCGACCGACCCCGACGCGAGGAGCGCGCTCGCGGTGTGGACCAGGTCGCGGGTCCACAGGAGGTGGTAGCCCCCGCGGTCCTCGTCCCCCTTCGAGGCGCCCCAGGGGATCGAGAGCGACGCGACGAAGGCGCCCGGGTAGACCTTGTCCTCGTGCGCGAGGAGGATCGACCGGCTCGCCCGGTAGAGCCGCCCGCCGTCCGCCCGCGCCGCCGACAGCGGTCGCTCGTGGGACCCGCTGCGCGTCCACTGCTCGAGGAACCGGTGGTAGTGCGTCTCGAACGGGGTGCCGAGCGACTGGAAGAGGGCGGTCACGGCGGCGGCGACCGACTCCCCGAATCCGAGCGCGAGCGTGAAGTCGGTGGCCGCCGCGACGGGCACCTCGCCGATCAGCGCCACGTTGCCGTCCGGCGCGAGGTCGAACTGCCAGGTCATCCCGAGGTGCCGGGAGACGTCCGTCCACCCGTCGCTCGCCCCGACGAAACCGACCGACGCGTTCGCGAACGGGACCGAGCTGCCGAGCGCCAGGGCGACCCCGTCCTTCTCCGCGACCAGGATCGTGCGGTCGAGCACGCGCAGGACGCGCCCGGTGTTGCCCCACCCGCCGACGTTAAGGTGCGGGGCGGCGAGGACGTAGAGCCGGAGCCGTCCGGCGAGCGCCGGATCCGTGACCTCGACGCGGACGTGCTGCAGGAGCACCGGCAGGTGCGGGTCCCCGATCAGCTGCTTGCGGAGCCGGTAGCGGGCGTCGGGGTCCGTCGAGGTGACCCGGTAGCCGAGCGCGTGGTCCGACGGCCGCTCGGTGGTCGAAACGAGATGGCGCTTCTCCTCGTGGAAGAACGATCGCCCGTCGGTGAGGAGGAACTCGAGGTCCCGCAGCTGGGGTCGGTCGATTGTGGGGAAGTAGACCTCGGTGACGACCCCCCGCCAGAGCGAGTACCAGAGTCTCGAGTCGGCGGAGTACGCGGTCCCCACGCCCTCCTTGTTGCTGTGGGACCAGCGGGGCGCCATCCCCGGCGCCCCAAAGGCCACCCGACTTGCGCGCGGCTCCAGTCCTCTCCCCCCGGCCGACCGCGAGACGAGCCGTGCGCGCGCTTTGAGGTTTGGTACCGCGGACCCGGACGCCCGTAGTAGCGACCAGCTTTTCCCGCGGGCCCGAATGACCGCGCGTGGACCTCGGCTGGTTCGTGCTGCTGATCGCGCTCGTCGCGATCGTCGCCGGACTCATCGGTTCGCTCTCGGGCCTCGGCGGCGCGCTCATCGTGATCCCGGTGCTCGTGATCGCCTTCGGCGTGAACTTCCCGACCGCGGCGGGCGCCGGCCTCATCACGATCCTCGCGACCTCGTCGACCACCGGCGCCGCCTACCTTCGGGACCGGCTGACCGACCTCAGGATCGGCATGTTCCTCGAGATCGCGACCGTGCCGGGGGCGATCGTGGGGGCGGCCGCCACGGTGCTGCTGACGCATTCCAACCTCGACGACGCGCTCCTGATCGCCCTCGGGGTGATCCTGATTCTGATTATCCCCTTCAGCCTCGCGCACCGGTACGAGGAGCTCCCGACCGGCGTCGTCCCCGACGCGCGTTCCCAGCGGCTCGGGCTGACGGGCATGTACCGCGACCAGGCGCTCGGCCGGGACGTCCCCTACCAGGCGGCCCGCACCTCCCCCGCGCTCGGGGTCATGTTCGGCGCCGGGCTCGTCTCGGGGATGTTCGGCATCGGCGGCGGCGTGTTCAAGGTGCTCGCGCTGGAGCGCTTCCTCCGGTTGCCGATGAAGGTCGCGACGGCGACGAGCAACTTCATGATCGGCGTCACCGGCGCCGCTGGCGCCGGGATCCTCCTCGCGTCGGGATTCGTGAACCCGCTCGTGGCGGCGCCCGCGGCGATGGGGACGGCCCTCGGCGCGTTCCTCGGATCGCAGCTCCTGCCGGGCCTCCGGAACCGCACCGTCCGCCTCCTGTTCCTTCCGCTCATCGCCGTGCTCGCGATCGAGGTCATCCTGCGGGGGGTCGGACTGCCGTGAACGAGCCCGAAGTTGCCCGACCCGCCCGGCTCCCGCCCGAGGCGCGGCCCCGGATGACGCTCGTCCTGCGGGTCGGTCTGCTGTCGTCGCTGGCGCTCCTCTTGGGCTCGGTCGTCGCGTACCTGCTGGCGCATCCCGGGGCGACGAGCGAGAGCGCCCTCGCGAACAACCCGATCCTGAACTACCTGAACTTCCCCGGCCTCGCCCGGGGGCTCGCCGCCGGGCGGATCGAGGCGTGGATGACGCTCGGTCTCCTGGTCCTGCTCGCGACCCCGATCGTGCGCGTGCTGTCCGGCGTGTACTACTTCCACCAGGACGGCGAGCGCACGATGATGTACGTCACCACGACGGTCTTCCTGCTCCTGCTGGTCGGGGTCCTGGTGATCGGGCCCTACATCCCGTAGGCCGCCGCTGCGCGGACCTACGAGGCGGACTGCGCTTCGGCCACGGCCGAGCGCACGGCCGCGAGCCCGACGTCCGCGAGCGCCCGCGCCCGCGCCGGCTCCTTCGACTCCGCGAACACCCGGAACAGCGGTTCGGTGCCCGACGGCCTCAGGAGGATCCAGCCGCCGTCCCGATACACCTTGACGCCGTCGATCGTGACGACCTTCTCCGCGCCCTCGCCGAGGACCGCGGTGATGCGGGCGAGGACCGCGTCCCGCAGCGCCACGGGGCAGGGCGCCTTCTCCTTGACGAGCGAGTAGCGCGGGAGGTCCGACAGCGCTTCCGCGAGCGTGCCGCCCCGTCGCGCGAGCAGGTCGAGGAGGGCCGCGGCGGTCATCGCGCCGTCGCGCGCCAGCTGGAACTCGGGAACGATCAGACCGCCGTTCTCCTCGCCCCCGAACACCGCGTGGCGCACCTGCATCTCGTGGGTCACGCTCGGCGAGCCGACCCGGGTGTAGACGACCGACCCCCCGAGGGGTCGCACCGCGTCCTCCACGCTCTGGGGCGCCGACACGGGCGTCACCACGATCCCGCCCCGGTGCCGCTCCACCGCGTCGCGCGCGAGCAGGGTCAGGCTCTCCTCTCCGGGAACATACCGCCCGTTCGCGTCGACGAAGATGGCCCGGTCCGCGTCCCCGTCGTGGGCGATCCCGAGGTCCGCCCCGACCGCCGGCACCATCCGCTTGAGGTCCCCGAGGTTCGCCTCCGTCGGCTCGGACAGGTGGCCGGGGAACGTACCGTCGACGTGCCCGTTGATCGTGATCACGCGGCAGCCGAGCCGTCGCAGCAGCGCGGGGCTCGTCGGCACGGACGCGCCGTTCCCGCAGTCGAGCACGACCGTGAACCGGCGGGCCCGGATCCGCGCGGCGTCGACCTGCGCGACGATCCCGTCGACGTAGCGACGGCCGCCGTCCGTGCGGGGCGAGATCTCGCCCACGCGGTCGTAGGGGACCGCGGCGCCGTCCCCGGACGCAACGGCGCGCTCGATCGCCTCCTCCGTCTCGCGCGAGGCCTCGAGACCGTCCGCGGCGATGCACTTGAGGCCGTTGAACTCGGGGGGATTGTGCGACGCGGTGACGATGACCGCCATCTGCGCGTCGAGGCGCGTGACGTTGTACTGGATCGCCGGGGTCGGAAGGATGCCGAGCTCGAGGACGTGGTGGCCGGCGAGCGCGAGCGTCGCGCTGACGATCCGGGAGAACGCGGGGCTCGAGGTACGACCGTCCCACCCGACGAGGATCGGGCGGCCGGGCGGCAAGAGCCCGGCGATGGCGCCGGCGACGCGGGTGACGAACGGCGCCGTGAGCGTCGCGCCGACGACCTCGCGGATCCCGTTGGTGCCGAACAGCCGCGCCACGCTCGCCTCGGGGGCGGCGAGAGGCCCCCGGTATTTGACGGGCAAGGGTAAATTTCCGGGACGCCGCTGGTGGGTCGTGACCGCGCCCCGCTTCCTGGCCGACGAGATGCTCGGGCGCTTGGCGCGCTACCTGAGGATGGTCGGGTGCGACACGACGTACGTCCGGGGGTGGCCGGACGACGCGATCGTGGCGCGCGCGCGGGAGGAGGGGCGGATCCTGCTGACGCGCGATCGCGCCCTCGCCGCGCGCACGCCGGCGGCGATCCTGCTGACCGGCGTCGACCTTCCCGACCAGCTACGCCAGCTCGTGCACGCGCTCCCCCAGGTGCCGCGGGAGGTGGCGTTCGTCCGCTGCACGCTCTGCAACGGCGATCTCCTCCCCGTGCCCGCCGACCCCGACCGGCCTCCCCGCCCCGAGCGCGCGGGGACCCCCGTCTTCGCGTGCGCTTCGTGCGGCCATCGCTTCTGGGAGGGTTCGCACACGTCCGACGTTCGGAGGCACCTCGCGGCATGGATCCCCGGGACCGCGGAATGAGGGTCCTCTGGGTCGAGCTCTCGAAGGACGTTCCTCCGCTCGCCCGGGCCGAGGCGATCGCGGCCGCGGAAGCGCTGGGCGGAGGCCGGGGGCCGAGCGGAACGTACGATGATTCCGGCCTACTCGTTCCGGTCGAACTGCCGGACGGTACGGATCCCGCCTGCCTGACGGCCCGGCTCGCGCTGGCGCGGCGCTGCCTAGAGCGTAGAGGAACGACCCGCGCGGCGGCCGAGATCTTCGCGCGCGCCGGCCGCGACGCGCGAAGCGCGGCCGTCCGGTGGATCGGCCGACCGACATCGGGATCGGACGACCGCGACGTGCGGGAGCTGGGCCGCGCGTACGTGGCGGCCGGGGGTCGGATCGACCTCGAGCACCCGGACCGCCGGTTCTGGCTGGTCGGGGCTCCGCCCGACGGCCCCGCGTTCTTCGAGGAGGTCGGCGCGACGGATCCGTCGGCGCTCGCCCGGCGACGCATGCCGCGGCTCCCGTTCCAGCGTCCGGTCAGCCTTCCGCCCCGTCTCGCGCGCGCGGCCGCGAACCTGGCCGGGATCCGACCGGGCGACCGGGTCCTCGACCCGTTCGTGGGGACGGGCGCCCTGCTGGCGGAAGCGGGCCTGCTCGGGGCGGAGGTCTACGGCATCGACCGGGATCCGGAGATGGTCCGGGGCGCGCTCCGGAACCTCGGCCACCTGGGCGTGACGCCCCGGTCGATGGTCGTCGGGGACGCCGGCGATCCGGCCGTCGAAATGGAGGCCGGGGTCTTCGACGCGGTCCTTACCGATCCGCCGTACGGCCGGGCATCGAGCACCGGGGGCGAGGGGGGAGCGGCGGTGGTCGCGCGGGTGCTCCCCCGCTGGGCCGAGCGGGTCCGCCCCGGCGGACGAGTGGTCGTGATCCTCGGCGGCCCGTCCGATCCGCTCGGTCCCCCGTGGGAGTGCTGCACCGCGATCCCGGTCCGGGTCCACCGGAGCCTGACCCGGGAGTTCCGGGTCTACCGCCGGCCCGGCGCTACGCCCAGCTCAGGCTGAACGAGGTGGTCGCGCTGCCGCCGGTGGTCGCGCAGAACTCGGTCGTCTGCCAGTTCACGATCGCGCCGACGGCCGGCGCGGGGTTGGAGAACCCGATCAGGACGACCGCCGAGCTCGAGCTGCCGTTGATCGTGACGTAGTCGCTGCTCGGCAGGGCGACCGATCCGCCGTGGAGCGTGATCTCGGTGCCGTTCGGGAGCTGGTAGACCCAGGTCGAGTTCGCGGTCCACGCGGCGAGCGCGGCGCCCGAGAGGTACGTCGGCGAACTACGATTGCCGACGGAGACGTTCACCACCGAGGTCGCGACCAGGAAGCCGTGCGCCACCGGGTCCTGATTCACGATCGTGACCGAGAGCTGCGCGGCGATCGCGGCTCCCGGCGGGGGGGCGGGGTAGACCACGGACTGGTCGCTCTGCGGGAGCGCGATCTGGCCGGGCGGCGACGCGATCGGGGTCAGCACGAACCCGGTGACGAGCACCGCGGCCACGAACGCGCCGACGGCGTACCGTTTGACGTCGAGCGGCGACAGATCGTTGAGCGGGGGCGGATGGCGCGCCCCGAGGAACAGCACCACGATCCCGAAGAAGAGCCAGCCCGTGTAGTACAGCAGGCCGATCCCGAACAGCACCACCACGATCGCGTAGCTGAGGTAGCGGGAGCGGTCGCCGAACAGCGCGCGGAAGACGTGCCCCCCGTCGAGCTGGCCCGCGGGCAGGAGGTTGATCGCGGTGACCAGCAGCCCCACCCACCCGGCGAGCGCGAGCGGCGAGAGGCTGACCACGGACGGCGGGAAGAACAGCGAGAGGCCGTACCAGAAGAGGGGGGTGCCGATCAGCAGGTTGCCGTAGCTCACGCCGAGGACCGTCGGGCCGCAGTAGGTCAGCGGGAGGACGGGGGCGTGGATGCTCAGGTAGAGGCCGGCGAGCGCGATCGGGATCGAGGCCGCGAAGCCCGCCAGCGGGCCGGCGGCGCCGATGTCGAAGAGCGCCTTCTTGTCCGGGAACGGCTCGCGGATGCTGATGAAGGCGCCGAACGTCCCGAAGAGGAACGGGGGCGGGATGGGCATGAAGAACGGCAACGACGCCTCGACGTGGTGCCGTCGCGCCACCGCGAAGTGCGCGAGCTCGTGGAGGCCCAGGATCGTCATGACGGGGAGCGCGAAGTAGAGCATCCCGTAGCCGACGTCCGACCAGCCGAGGTTGGTGCCCCCGACGTACGCGAGGTAGATCAGGGACCCGGCGAACGACGTCGTCGCGATCGTCGCCGCGAGGAGGCCGATGTTGACCCAGCCGGCGAACGGCTTGACCGTGGGCCGCCGGACCACCTCGACGAAATCCTCGCCGCCCTGGCGGCGGAGGATCGGGACGTAGCGGCGCGCCCAGAGGTTCTGGCGCAGGTCGTCGAACCGCGATTCGAGGGACGCCGGATCGAGGTGGACCGCGAACAGGACCGACTGCGGTCCCACGCGCGTCTCGTAGACGGGGAAGTAGGAGCTCACGAGGGTCCGCAGACGGTCGAGCTCCGTCGCGTCCCCCGAGGAAGGGAGCGCCGACGCCACGACTCAGCCTCCGGCCGGCGCGTCGGCCGCCGACTTCCTCAGCCGGCGGGCCCGTTCCTTCGCGCTGTAGCCGGTCGCGGCCTCGAGGAACCGATTGTACCGCGCGATCGTCTCCCGGGCGACCTCCTCGGCGACCTTCGGGTTCATCGTGAGGTCGATGACGAGGTCCCGGCGATCGCCCTTCGCGCTCAACCGCTCGATCGCGCCCCAGCGGGTCGTCACCGCATCGCCCGTCCGCTCGGCTGCTTCGAACTGCGCGGCGACGATCGCCCGGAGCGCGTCGGGATCGAGGTTCCCGCGGTGCGAGGTGCGCACCGGATAGCGCTGCACGGCGCCACGACGAACCGGGGGCTCATTAAAACGCCTCCAGCCGACGGCGGGCTCCGCCGGGGGACGGGTCAGACCGTCTCGATCTCGAATCGGACGCCGTAGCCCCGGAGGAGGCGCGAGATCTCGTCGGAGAGATCGAGGATCTGATCGCGGGTCGCGGACCCCTGCCAGTCGTAGACGAAGTCGTAGTTGCCCTGGGTCGGCTGAAAGCCGGCGGTCAGCAGCCGGCCGGCGATCTCGGACGGCTTCGCGCCCTCGCTGTCGAACGTCACCCGGAGGTAGGTTTCCATCGCCGACCTACCGTCGTCCGGGGCTTAAGCGGTTCGCGCGGCGCGAGCGCCCGAGCCAGCGGCCCAGCGCGGCGGCGAACGCGGCGGGCGAGCGGGCGGGGATCGGACCCGAGGGGAGCCGGAGGCCGGCGCGCGCCAGCTCGACCCGACGCACCGCGCGGCGGTCGGTACGGATCGTCAGGGTGAGCTCGGGGCGCGCGGAACCGATGCGGACGCGGGGGAACGTCGCGCGCAGGGCGCGGACCGCGGCCGCCCGGTCGGCGGGATCCGACGCGACCACGCGCACGACGATCGGCGAGCGGCGCCGCCCGGCGCGGTCGACCTCGCCCGCGCGGATCCGCCGGGAGCTCACCGGCAGCAGGTCGTCGCCCAGCACGAGCGGCACGACGAGCACCGGCACCGGACGGCGGCCGCGCTTTGCGCGCTCGGCGTTCACCGCGCGACCGCCCGCGAGCGTGTCGGCCGAGACCACGAGGCCGGCGACCCCGTCCTCGACGGAACCGCCGAAGGGATCGGAGATCGGTACGATCCTCCACCGGGTCGCGGGGTAGCGGGCCGACAGCCAGCGGGCGAGTCGAGCGCGCCGGACCCGATACGGCTGCAACCGGCCCGAGGACGGCTTGGGATGGTCGTGGAGATAGCGTTCGGTCGTCAGCCCGATAGCGACCGTCCGGCCGGCCCGGAACGCGGTCGCGAGCATCGCCTCGTGGCCGACGTGGAGATGGTCGAACGTGCCGCCGAGGACGATCCGGGAGGACGGGGCCACGGCGGACCCCTATACGTACGCGACCACGAAGACGATCAGGATCAGGGCGATCGCGCCGTAGATGAGGTAGGTGTACATCTGGCGCGTTTTCAGCTGCTGGGACCGCTTCGCGCGGCACGCCTTGCTGCAGGTCTCGTCGCTGGTCGCGCAGACCTTGCCGCAGACCTTGCAGTGTCGATGATCGGTCTCGACCACGGTGGACGTTGCGAGTCGCCGCGCCCGCTTAGCCTTGCGGGGGGTCTCGGCCGCGCGACGGGGACCGGTCCGGAGCCCCGCGGCTCCCGTGCGGGGGCGGCCTCAGCGGTACGCCACGAGGAATCGCCGGTGGAACGGGAACAGCACCCGACCGTCCGGCCGCGCCGGGTACTCGTTCGCGACCTCGCGGGCGTACTGCTCGAGGAACCGGGTCCGGTGCGCTTCGTCCGGGAGGGCGGCGAGCCAGGGGCGGAGGCCCGTGCCCGTCGTCCACGCGACCACGGCGTCCGGCCCCGGCAGCACGTGGACGTACTCGGTGTCCCACAGATCGAGCCGGCGCGCGAGCGGGGCGAGCCGGTCGTAGTAGTCGCTCAGCGGCAGGACGTCGAACCCGTGGCGTTCCGGTTCGTGGAACGCGCGCCAATCGCTGCGCTCCGAGAGGCGCGCGAACGCCCGCTGGTACGGCTCCGTCTCGTTCGCCGGCATCTGGACGGCGAACGCGCCGCCGGGGGCGACGAGCCCGAGGAGCCGCGGGAAGAGCGTCCGGTGATCGGGGAGCCACTGGAGCGCCGCGTTCGAGAAGAGCAGATCGACGGGCGCGTCCGAGGACCAGCCTCCGATGTCCGCCTCGACCCAGCGGACCGTCCGGTCCGACCGCCGCGCGACGGCGAGCATCTCGGGAGAGCGGTCGACGCCGAGGATCTCGGCGTCGGACCATCGGGCGCGGAGCACGGCGGTGCTGTTCCCCGGCCCGCAGCCGAGGTCGACCACGCGCCGGAACGGACCGCCCTCGATCCGGGCGACCAGGTCGCGGCACGGCTGGGTCCGCTCGCGCTCGAACTCGAGGTAGCGCGCGGGATCCCAGGCCGCCATCGCGCCGGCGGTCGGCTCAGGTCGTCCGACGGGTCCGGCGGCGCTCGCCCCGATCGGGCTCGGCCTCCGGCTCGGCGTCCGCTTCGGGGTCGAGCGGGTTCACCGGGTCGTCGTACGGGGCGAACGTGCCCCGTCCGCGCACGGCCGGGTCGGCCGCCGAGGCCGCGCCCCGCGCCCGGCGCAGCGACCGCGCCGCCGCATCGGAGGTCGGCGCGTCGAGCTCGTCGTCCGCCGCCGCCATCTGCCGCACGAAGTTGAGCCAGATCCGGCCCTGGTGGGCGATCGCGCCCTCCATCCGGTCGCGGAGCTCGGTCGTCTGCTCCAGGAGCTCTCCCTCGAGCCGCCGAAGCTCGCGGCCGTACTCGCGCCGGAACTCCTTCAGCCGGGCCTCGGCCGCGGCGGAGAGACCGGCCCCCTTCTGGAGCTCGTCGACCTTGAGCCAGGTGTTCCGGACGAGCGGGACCATCCGCTCGGAGAGGACCGACAGCCTCCGGTCGAGCTCCTCGAGATCGCGACGGACGCTCTGCTCGACCTCGGCGATCGCGGCCTCGCGCGCGGCGAGCCGTCCCTCGATCTGCTCGAGCCGGGCCGCGCCGGTCTCCTGCTGCGTCGCGAGGCGCCCGGCGACCTCCCCGACCCGGGCGTCGAGCATCGTGAGATCGGCGGCCCGCAGGGCGTCGACCGCCTGCGCGACGTGCTCCTTGACGGCGAGCTCGAAGCCGGTCGAGTCGATCGTGCGCGCGAGCGCCTGGTCGACCTCGGTCTTGAACCGGGCGAGGAGCTCGACATACTTGTCGCGCTCCTGGTCCTTGTCCTCCCGGAGGCGCTGGTCGACGTACGACTGCAGCCGCACCTGCAGGCCCGCGGTCGCCTGGGTCTGCGCCTCGACGGCCCGGGCGATCCGGGCCTCCGCGGCGACCCCCAGCCGACGCTCGACCTGGGCGAGCTGCTCCTGCTCGGCGAGCGTCGCCTTCTCGCGCTGGACGACGCCCTGGGTCGCGAGCCGCGTCTCGAGGTCCTTGACCCGACCGTCGACCAGCAGGCCGAGACGGGTCTCGAGGTCGCGGAGCTCGCGGGCGCGCCGCGGGTCCATCTCGGCGAGCCGCTCCTTGAGCAGGTCGTGGACGCGCGCCTCGATCGCCTCGCGGAGGGCGGTGCCCTGCTCCTTCGCCTCCAGAACCTGGACCTCCATCTGGGCGACGAGGGCCGCGCGCAGCTCCTCCTCGCCCTTCGCGGCGCGCAGCCGCAGGTCCTCGAGCGATCGGCCGAGCTCGGCGCGCAGGAGGCCGATCGCGCGGTCGGTCGAGTCCATCGAGGCCGAGTTGAGCCGCTCCTGGAGCGCGACGAGCTCGGGGTCGAGCATCCGCCGCACCTGGTCGGCGACCTGGTCGACCGGCAGGTTCGGCGGGGCGATCGGACGGGCCTCGACCGCCGCGAGCCGCGAGGCGAGGTCGGAGCGGACCGCGGCGAGGGCGCGGGCGTCCGCCTCGGCGAGCTCCTTGAGCCGTCGCTCGAGGGCGGCGCTCGATTTCGCGTCGAGGTCGAGGGAAAGGGCGGTGAGCCGGGCGTCGAGGGACTTCGGATCCGGCGGGGGCGGGATCGCCGCCTCGAGCTCCCGGAGCCGCTGGTCGACGTACGACCGCAGCCGGTCCTCCGACTCGATCGAGAGACCCCCCGGGGAAGGACCCGCCCCAACCTGGAGCGGGGCCGGCGAGGCGCTCCCGTTCGGGGGCGGGGTCGCGTCGGGGCTCACGATCGGGGCCGGGGCGACGGAGCCCGTCGGCAGGGTCGATGGATCGTCGCTGACGGAGACGGGGACCGCGACCGGACCGCTCGGCGGCAGGGCGACCTCGGGCGCGGGCTGGAGCCACGGCGGGAGCGGGCTCGCACCGACCGCCGTCGCGATCGGCTCCGGAGCCCTCGGGACGCTCTCGGCCGCGGTGGCCGCCTCGATCGTGGGCCGCGCGGCGAGGTAGGCGTTGGCCCGCTTCGCGGACTCGCCGGTCATCGGGATCGCGCGGCCCTTCGGACGGGCGAGCAGGAGCGCGGCGCTCTCCATCGCGGTCCCGATGCGCCACATCTCCTTGCGGCGGTCCCGGCCGGCCTGGTGGTCGGAGTCCTCGAGATGGCCGCGCAGGCGGGACGCCTCGACGAGGTCGACGCGCCGGCTCACCTCGGTGATCTTCGACTCC
Source organism: Thermoplasmata archaeon (assembly GCA_035504395.1). Taxonomy (GTDB): domain Archaea; phylum Thermoplasmatota; class Thermoplasmata; order Lutacidiplasmatales; family UBA184; genus Lutacidiplasma. Next base: position 21,281 of record DATJRX010000067.1, read on the forward strand.
GCGTGGTCGCGGACGTACTGGAGCACGAGCGGGAGCGGGTCCTTCGTCCGCGCGGGCGGCGGGTGGGTCAGGTCGCGCAGGGAGACCGGGGCCGCCTCCCAGGTGAGGATGCGCTTGGTGTGGCGGTCCCCCTGGGCCTCGCGCTCGGGCACGCGCATCACGGCGAGCGCGAGCGGGATCTGCTCGGCGAACTCGTGCAGGTTGACCTTGCCCTCGGGCAGGAAGTACGGGAAGATCAGGAACGCCCCGAGCGCGATCAGCGAGGTCGGGAGAAAGCGGAGCAGCTCGACGGTCGACTCGATCGCCGACTCCCACTGGTCGGACGCGACGATCACGACCGGCTCGGTCGTCCCGCGGTGGAACAGGAACCCCTCGCCGACCGCCTGGTAGACGGCCGGGTCGGGCTCGGCGCGGGGGCGGTTCCCGCCGGGCCGTCCGCCCATCGAGGCCCAGGCCTGGAGGACGGCCGGCCCGAACGCGCCGCTCGCGACGAGCGGCGCGGTCTCGAGCACGAGGGTCTTCATGCCGAGGCGCGGGCGGTCCTCGGTCGAGAGGAACATCCGGCCGACGCACGTGTAGCGGCCGTTGCCCGCCGGATAGAGGAACAGGTTCGGGTAGTACGACAGGGTCTGCGTCGGGTCGGGATCCCAGTAGTCGTGGGTGTCGGCGACGTTGACGGTCAGGTTGCCGACCAGCCGGATCGTCTCGAGCGTCTCGCGGCGCCCCGGGAACTCCTCGGGGATCGTCGTGTAGCCGGGGCTCTCCGCCTCGTTGTCGACCTGGCGGCACCAGACGACGGCGACGGGCGCGAACCCGCTCGACGGCACGACCTGGGCCGCCATCATCCTCCGGCGGCCGCCCGTCGCGCGAAGATCCGCTCGCACGCCCGCGCGAGCGGGAGCGTGGTGTTGACCATCACGGGGACGCCCATCGTCTGGGCGCCGATCGACGGCGCCTCGAGCCCGGTCTCCCCGATGAAGAGCGGGTGCCCCTCGCCGGTCGAGACCGCGCTCGACACGAGGAAGACGTCCTCCTTCACGGAGATCCCCTTCCCCTCCTGGGCGACGAGGATCGTGCCCATCCCGGCCCCGTCGCGCCGGATCAGGAAGTCGAGCGGGTCGAAGGCGCTCTTGAACGTGCGGTCGCGCACCGACTGCTCGACCTCCCCGTAGAACTCCTTGAGCTTGTCCGCCTTCGAGACCGCGATGACGAGCGGCGTGTCGTGGGCCTTGACGTACCGGAACACCCCGCGCGCGAGGTTCACCTGCTGGGCCTGGTCGCGGAGCGACGGCAGTGCGGGCGAGAGGAGCAGGATGATCGCGTCCGCGCCGTGCACGAACCGGCCGAGGAGCGTCAGCCCACGGCGCCAGAGGTCGCGCCGGTCCGGCCGCCAGGAGTCGAAGTGGGGGATCACCTTGCAGCTCTTCTCGGAGACCTCGCCGTCCTCGTCCTCGAGCCAGAGGCGGTCGTAGGTGAAGTAGTCGGCGATGATCCCGCCGGCCTCGTCGATCGTGTTCATCTCGAGCGGCTTCGACCCGGCGTCGCTCCCCGCGGCGCCGTAGCGGAAGCGGAGCTTCATCTCGACGAACTGGTTGAACTTGGTCGGGAGCGGGTACTTCGTGAGGACACCCTGCTCGTCCCGGCCGGCGGACAGCTCGACCCACAGCTTGCGCCGGTCCTCCATCGGCCGGTTGACGTAGTAGCGCGTCGTCGTCTCGAGGCTCCCCTCGGGGTCGGTCGGATCGGTCGTCTCGTACGTCGTCTCCTCGAGCGCGACGTCGTTCTCGAGGTCGCCGTAGAGCGGGAGCTGCTCGCCGTCCGCGCGGGCGGGGATGTAGAGGATCGGGAGGTTGAGGCCGAAGTGGCCCGAGAGGAACCGGAAGTACGTCGTCTTCCCGGACGCCGGGATCCCGATGACCGCGATCCGGGCGGAGTCGACGCTCGGCTTCGCCGGACCACGCTTCGTCCCCGGGGCGCGGCGGGTCTTCGTGGTGACCTTGACCGCCGGCATCGCCTACCTCACCGCATCTCCGCGAGGCAGATCTCGATGAAATCGAGGGCGCTCTCCACCGCGGGCCCCTCGGCTGCGAGGTCGAGGCGCGTGTCCTGCAGGAGGCCGAAGACCTCCTCGACCGCTTCCTCGTGCTTGATCGCCGCGTCCTTCACGTCGCCCTCGCCGGCCAGGCGCGTCAACTGGTAGGTCCCCCTCAGATCCATGAGCTTCGCGAACAATTCCATGAGGCGCTCCTTCTTCGCCGCATCGGTCGACCCGAGACGATGCTCGGTGTCGTCGATGAAGCGGACGAGCGTCTCCGTCTCCTTGTCGTTCTGCATGCGGGCCTGCAGGAGCGCGAGCCGCCGAAGGATCCGCGGCTGGGATGCGGCCGGGAGCTTCTCGGCCTCGGCCCACGCCTGGAGGAGGGCGCGCGCCGCCTCGACGATCGAGCGCTGCTGGTAGAGGATCCGGGCCTCCCAGTAGAGTCGCGTCACCGGCGGGAGGACCGTGGACGCCTGGCCGAGCAGCGCGAGCGCGCGCTCCGGCTGGCCGGCCAGGTACGCCTCGACGACCTCCCCGAGCGGACCGTAGCGCTCCTTGAGGTAGGCGGGCGTGGTCCCGCCGGCGTTCGCGAGGACGTCGACCTCGAGCTCGGCGGCCTCGGAGTAGGTGCCGTCGGGGTTGGACCGGGCCGCAGCGTGGGCGGAATCGATGCGCGAGACCGTCGCGTGCTGCTGCGGCTCCTTGAGCGCCCGGGCGGCGTTCGCGGCGTGGCGCGCGAGCTCCTCCGGGTGGAGCTCCTCCATCGGCCGGTCGTCCTCGTAGCCGACGTCGAGGAAGGCGTTGACCATCTGGGCGAACAGCTGCGAACCGGTCGTGACCTCCTGGAAGCTGAACGCGGGCGGGGCGCCCACCGTGGCGGCGCGCACGCCCATCTGGCTCAGGAGGTAGTTCATCCGGACCGCGTCGACGCCCTTGTCCTTCTCGGCACCGTTCCCGATGCCGATGATGCGGAGCGTGAGCCGCGAGCCCGCCGGGAGCATGTACGGGACGAGGTCGATCTTCCCCTCGCCGATCGTCGCCGCCCCGGGGACCTGGACGTCGAACCGGGTCGAGGCGTTGTCCCAGCCGTCGGTCACGAGCACGAGGTTGCCCTGCACCCCCTGCGAGCCGAGGCGAAGGAGGTCCGCGCCGACCGCGAGCGCGTCCCAGATCGCGGACCGGCCGCTCGGGGTCAGCATCGAGATCAGGTTCTCGACGTAGGGGAGGTTCTCCCGGTGGATTTCCGTCAGCGGCACCGGGACGCGGACGGTCTCCGTGAAGGTGACGAGGCCGAAGAGCGACCCGTTCGTCGCCGCGTCCTGGAGGATGCGGAACACCGCGGTTCGGGCGACCTCGATCTTCTGCCGGTCGGGCTGCCCCGGGTTCGAGTCCGGGAGCGGGGCGAGCATGCTCTTCGAAAGGTCGAGCAAAAGGACGTTCCGCTCGCGGAGCGGGGCGGGTGACGGGGGGTACGCGGGAGTTCCGGCCATGAGTCGTGACGTCGCGCGATCAGCCGGTGCGGGAGCCCCCCACGGGACGTGGGGCCCGTCGAACGGTCCCGCGCGAGCGCACGACCAATGTTTACCGAGGTCAGGGTATTTGTGCCTGCCTACGGAATCCGCGTCCTCCGGCCGTCAGTCCGGCGCGAATCCGGCCGCAGGGGCTTTGTGCCGCAATAGACTGTGTGTCTCGAAACCTTCAACCGTGTGTCAATGAGCCATCGGGAAAGGCGGGCCCCGACCTCATCCCCTCGACCGACGGCGCACGAGGACTCGCGGCGGGTCTAGCTCATCCGTCTCGAACCAAGCCTCAGGGGTCGAAACAAGCGCGGTCGTGCTATCCCCGGTAGAAACTACGTCGATTACGTAGTTCTCCGGATCACGCTTCAGTTTGGCCAGCACGTGGTTCAATACCTTACATGATGTCCCTTTCGCGAACACGGCTACGGTACCGGGGCCGTGCGAGAGGAGCCTCGCACGGACCTTTTCAAGGGCATGGTCAGCGGGCGTGCTGGATACGATGAACAGGACGTAGCTGTCGGCTTGACGGAGGAACCGATCTATGCGCGCCGACACATCGGCCGCGGTCGGCTGGCTGCTGACAAGAAGATTGAGGTAGGTGGTCACCACTCCGTTGCTGACGAGCTCAGCAACGTGGAGCCCCGGAAGGCCAAAAACGGCCCTTAGATTCGCGCGCAGCGACTGGAAAGACGCCCTCGCATTCGGGTCAGCCTGAAGCTTTCGAAGCGCAAGACCGAGCTGCATCTGTATTCGTAGCTGCTTGTCGGAAACGTACTTCTTCAGCAGTTCGAACTCAGGTGATTGTCGCTCGACCTTAACGAGGTTGATTACTGCAGGATCGTCCGACCCGGCGACCTGATGAGCGTCGACCTGTTGGAGAAACCGTTTGATACCGTCAGCCGCGGCGAGGAACACGCCCCATACCGCGCTCGCGATTGGATCGGGCGTGCCAGACATTAGAGGACATCCCCGTGCTCCTCTAGATACCAAGCAATACTCACCGGGCTGTTGTCCAAGAGGATTGCGTCGCTTCCGGGCAGGATTGCAATGTTATCCAACCGCAGCGGGACCCCTGTGTACCGATCTACCGCCCGCTCGCCACTCTTCAACAGGTGAACCCCGTCGGGGTCCACTTCGTATCCGAGCTCGCGCACGACCCCGACCCTGAACTCGGGTGGGGCGTCCTTCAGGGACAGAATCTCCATTCCACTCACTTCTGTACCGTCAAGAGGGAAGCGACGGTATAATGCTGCCTCTCATAAATTCCGTCGCTTCCATATGTAGTCGCCTGGAACCGCACGAGTCGATTAGACGGAGTGGGCCGGTGATCGAGTGTGGATAGGCTCGCCATTGGCTGAGTAAAGCTGCTTGCGTGTAGGACATTTGTACTCGCCAGACTCCTTGAGTAAGAGTCGCTCTTCACAGAGCGGGCCGCAGGCCAACGGTTATAACCCGCACCCCTGTCGGCCCCGCCCGCATGGGCAACATCCGGCAGACGTACATCAAGCGGGTCGCGATCGACCTGATCCGCCACTATCCGGATTCGTTCACGGGCGACTTTGCCCAGAACAAGCAGAAGGTCCTCGAGCTCACGGACCTCGGCACCGTGGTCGACGGAAAGGTCCAGGTCCACTACAAGAAGCTCGCGAACCGCATCGCGGGCTACGCCACCCGCTACGTCCGCCGCAAGCGCGGCACGTAAGCCTCGCGGTCTCACTCGAAGACGCCGAGCCCTTCCTGCAGGTGGACGATCTCGACCGGGGTCGTCGGTCGGCCGAACAGGAGTCCGCGGGAGTTCGCGACGACGCATGCCCCGACGATCGGGACCCCGAAGTTCGCGGTCGAACGGTGGATCGGGACGCCTAGGGCCTCCGCGGCCGCCGCCGCCTCGCGCTCGGTCGCCTTCGGATGGACGACGGCCCCCCGGTTGGTCGCGAGGCCGGCCATGCCGACCGTGCCGAGCCCGGCCAGGGTGCCGCGGTGCACCGGGACGCGAAGCGCCCGATGGATCGCGTCGACCGCGTCGTTGGAGAGCTCGGGGTGGACCAGCGCGCCGGTGTCGTTCGCGAGGACGTTGTTCCCCATCGCGTTGAGGCGGTGGCGCACCACGGCGACCGGCCCGGCCGCCTCGAGCGCCCGGCGCTCCCCGAGGTCGAGCTCGTCCCCGACCACGACCCCGTGGGAGTTGAGCGCGACGAGCGCGCCCACGACCTCGCTGTCCGCGACGTTGGTCTTCAGCACCCGGACCCCCAGGACCCGCTCGAGCTCGCGTTCGACCGCCATCGCGGTCGACGTCGGGACGACGGCGAACGACTCTCCCGCCCGGACGTAGACGCCGAGGTACGGACTGCCCCCGAAGAGGGTGCGACCGACCGGCACGCGAGCGGCCTCCGGCGGGCGGACCCTAGTCCGCCGCGAGGAGGTCGACCTCGATCAGGCCGTCCTCGAACCGGATCGCCTTGACCCGGACCTGGGACGGGATGTGCTGGATCCCGCGCTCCCAGACGTGCTCGTTGAGCCGGGGATCGATCCAGACGTCCTCGGGCTTGCCCTTCATGTGGCGCACGACGAACCGGCGGATCGTCTCGAGCGCGTGGCCCGCGCGGCGGCGGCGGCTCGGCTGGTGCCGGCTCGCCCGCAGGGGGATCACGTACTCGCGCTCGAGCTCCTCGCCGCGGCGCTCCGGGGTCGTTCGCTTCGGTGGCATCGTCCGCTCTCCTTGGGCCTACTTGTGCAGGTGACCCCGCTTCCAGGTGTGGCGCTTCGGGTGGCGCGTGACGCGTCGGCTCGTCCGCTGCATGACCCACGCCGGGACCCGGCGGTTCCCCTTGACCACGCGGAACAGCCGAAGCTTCCGGGCGAGGCTCTTCCTTCGGTTCGCCATGGACTCCTTCCCTACCTTAGCGGCGCGTGATCGTGATCTCGCGCTTCTCGGGCATCATCCGCTCGAGGAGCGCGCGGAGCGTGGCGTCGTCGACCTGGCGCTGGAGCCGTCCGCTCGCGGCGAGCGAGATCAGCTGCTGCTCGACCGAGGCGGCGACGTCGGGCTTCGCGAGCCGGATGCGGGCCAAGCGCTCCCGGGCCTCGGGGGAGAGGATCCGACGCAGGATCTCGGCGCGCTCCGACTCGCGGCGCTGCATCTCCGCCTGCTGGGCCGCATACGCCTGCGCGGTCGCGCCGCCGCCGGCCTGCTCGTCCTGCAGCTGCCGGAGGCGACGGCGCCGCAGCTCGTCGAGCTCGGGGTCCCCGCCCTGCGCCATCGACCACTCCTTCCCCCCGTACGTGGCTCAGAGGTACTTGGCGAGTTCGGGTCGCTGCGCCGCGAGCCCGGTGAGCACCTCGCGCGAGAGCGCGTCGAGGAGGCGGGCCCCGTCCGGCGTGACACGGCGTCCCTGCGTCTTGTACCGCTGCACCAGGCCCGACTTCTCGAGCTGGTGGACGATCTCGCGCAGGATCGAGCGCGAGCCGCTCCGGGCGTGGTAGGGGGCGCTGCCCCGGTCCCGCTTCCCGCCGTACTCCGCACTTAAGCGCGCGAGTCCGATCGATCCCTGGAGGTAGATCTTGCGCAGCACCGACGCGCTGCGGAGGTACCACCAGTCCGGCTGCGTCGGCGCCCGCTCCTTGTGCACGCCCGTCTTCACGAACGAGGCCCACACCGGGGGCTCGACCGCGTGGCGATTCTTCAGCTCGGAGGCGAGCCGCGGGAGGAACACCGCGGGCGGAACGTCGTTCGGATGGGTCATGGAGCGGGGCGGCCACAGGGCTGTCGTATTTAAATGCGGTGCGCGCCGCGCCGGCGCACGGTCCGCCCGGCGCCGGCCCCCGGGTCCGACCCCGGGCGGCGCGACCGGGCGATTTCTTTTCTATCCCGCGCCGCGTTCCTTAAGGCGAGGGAAGCGCCGGGTGGGAGGGAGATGATCCAGCCGACCGCCGCGCTGTTGCTGAGCGGGGGCGCCTCGAGCCGGTTCGGGGGAGGACCGAAGGCGCTCGCGAACGCGGGCGAACGCTCGGTCATCCGCCGCATGGTCGAGGTGAGCCGGGCGCGCAGCTACGCCCCGATCGTGGTCGTCGTCGGACCGCACCGGGGGCCGATCGCCCACGAACTGCGCGACGCGCCGGTCGAGATCGTCGATTCGGAGGAGTGGTTCGAGGGGCGGACCGCCTCGGTGCAGGCGGGACTGCGCGCCCTCCCGGCCGACGTCGACGTGATGATGTGGCCGGTCGATCACCCGTTCGTCGCGACGCGGACGCTCGAGCGGCTCGAGGCGGTGCGGGAGCACGACGACCTCGCGGTCTGGTTCATCCCGACCTTCGAGGGCCGCGGCGGCCACCCGATCCTCTGGAAACCGCCGGTCCGACCCGACCTCCTCGAACTCCGACCGGACGCGCCGATGCGGGCGCTCCTGCCCGAGTTCGGGCCCCAGGTCCGCCGGGTGCCGGTGGACGATCCCGGCGTGCTCGCGAGCATCGACTCCCCCGAGGAGTACCGGGCCTCCTACGACGCGTGGATCCTGCGGGGGGAGGACTGATGGACCGCCAGCTCACCCGCGAGGCGCTCCGGCTGATGGAGCTCCACCAGCCGTTCGCCCGCGCGACCGTGGTCAAGACCACGGGCTCGGTGCCGGGAAAGCTCGGCGCCTCGATGATCGTCCGCGCGGACGGTTCCTGCGTCGGCACGGTCGGCGGCGCAGCCCTCGAGGAGGAGGTGAAGGCGCTCGCCGCCCGCGCGCTCGAGCGCCGGGCCGGCGACCTTCATCACTTCGACCTCCAGGCGTGGAAGGACGGCGGGCTCCCGAGCCTGTGCGGAGGCTCGGTCGAGATCGCGGTCGAGTACGTCCCCGCCCGGCCGAACCTCCTGCTCTGGGGCGGAGGGCACGTGGCGCAGGCGCTCGCCGCGATCCTGCCGACGCTCGAGTACGACTTCTCCGTCGCGGACGACCGGCCCGAGTGGGTCGGCGCGGAGCGGTTCCCGAGCGCCGAGCGCCGGATCGTCACCGAGCCCGAGCGGCTCTGGGACGCGGTCGAGCCCGCGAGCTTCACGCACCTCTACCTCCTCGGCTACGACGCACTCAAGGACCTCGCGGTGCTCCGCGGCGCGCTCGACCGCTTCCCGAACTTCATCGGGCTCATCGCGAGCGCCTCGAAGCGCGAGCATCTGTTCGCGCAGCTCCGGGCGGAGGGCCGCTCCCGCGAGGCGCTGGCCCGCGTCCGGTCACCGATCGGGCTCGACATCGGCGCCGAGCGGCCCGCGGAGATCGCCGTGAGCGTCGTCGCCGAGATCATCGCGAGCCTCCACCCCGCGCCGTTAGGTACTCCGGCGCGTCCCGGCCGAACGTCCTCCGCGGAGAGCGATGCCGTCCCCCGAGCCCCTTAGGTTCCGTCTCAACGGCCAGCCCGTCGAGCCTCCGTGCCCGGCGTCCCGGGTCCTGCTCGACCTCCTGCGCGAGGACCTCGCCCTCACGGGGACGAAGCGCGGGTGCGACCTCGGTACGTGCGGGTGCTGCACGGTCCTCCTCGACGGCCGGCCAACGCTCTCCTGCCTCACGCTGGCCCGACTCGTCGAGGGCCACGAGGTCACGACGATCGAGGGGATCTCGCCCCGGCAGGGACTTTCGCCGGTCCAGGCGGCGTTCGTGGCGCAGGGCGCCACGCAGTGCGGGTTCTGCACGCCCGGGTTCATCGTGACCGCCACGGCGCTCCTCCGCGACCACCCGCACCCGGACCGCGCGACGATCGTCCGGGCGATCTCGGGCAACCTCTGCCGGTGCACCGGCTACACCAAGATCATCGCGGCGATCGAGGCGGCGGCGCGGGAGGCGGCCTGATGGCGACCGCGCCCCCCCGCGAGTACCGCCTCCTCGGGGGCCGCATCCCGTACGTCGAGGGACCGCTCAAGGTCACCGGGCGGGCCGAGTACACGGACGATCTCCGGCGGCCGGGGATGCTCGTGGCCCGGCTCCTCCGCAGCCCGTGGCCGCACGCCCGGCTCAAGTCGATCCACGTGGAGCGCGCGCGCGCCTACCCCGGCGTGTTCGCGGTGCTGACGGGCGACCGGTACCCCACGCCGTTCGGGGTCCTCCCGATCACCCACGACGAGACCGCGATCGCCGTCGGGAAGGCGCGCTACACCGGCGACATCATCGCGGCGGTCGCCGCGCAGGACGAGATCACGGCCGAAGCGGCGCTGGCCCTGATCGACGCGGACGTCGAGCCGCTGCCCGAGCATTCCGATCCGCGCATGGGCCTCGGCCCGGTCGTCGAGCCGATCCACGCGCGGGGCCTCCACGGGACGAACATCCAGAAGGAGGTCGTGCAGCACTTCGGCGACGTGGACGCGGCCTTCGCCCGCGCGGCGCGGTCGGTGCGGGTCCGGTGCGCGTTCGCCGGCGTGACCCACGCCTTCACCGAGCCGATGGCGACGATTGCCGAGGCGACGCCCGACGGACGGCTCACGGTGTGGAGCGCGACCCAGGTCCCGCACTACCTCCACCGCTCGCTCTCCGAGGTCCTCGGCCTCCCGATGCACCGCATCCGCGTGATCAAGCCCGAGGTCGGGGGCGGGTTCGGCGGGAAGTCCGACCCCCTCCCGCACGAGATCGTCGTCGCGGCGCTCTCGATCGAGACCGGGCGGCCGGTCAAGCTGCTCATGGACCGCGAGGACGTGTTCTACACGAACCACGGGCGCCACCCGACGCAGAACGACGTTCGGATCGCGCTCGACGCCGACGGCCGGATCCTCGCCTACGACATCGAGGCGCTGATCGACGGCGGCGCCTGGAGCTCGTTCGGCACGGTCACGACGTACTACAACGGCGTGCTCTCGATGGGCCCGTACCGGGTCCCGAGCTTCCGGTACAAGGGTCGGCGGGTCTACACGAACCGGCCGCCGTCGGGGGCAATGCGCGCCCACGGGGGCACCAACATCCGCTACGCGGTCGAGGTCGCGCTCGACCGCCTCGCGGAGGACGCCGGGATCGACCCGTTCGACCTGCGGGAGCGGAACGCCCTCGCCCCGAACTCGACGACGGTCAACGAGTTCCGCATCACCTCGACCTCGTTCCTCAAGTGCCTCGCGGCCGCGCGCGAACGCAGCGGATGGGACGCGAAGTTCCGGCGCCTCCCGTACGGCCGGGGGGTCGGCCTCGGCTGCGGCTTCTACATCTCGGGCTCGAACAGCCCGATCCACTTCACGCCGAAGATGCCGCAGTCGACGGTCCATCTCAAGGTCGACATGGACGGGGGGATCGCCGTCCATTCGATGCAGGCGGACATCGGCCAGGGCTCGAACACGCTGCTCGCCGCGATCGTCGCGGAGGTGCTCGGCGTCGACCTCGAGCGGGTGCACGTCCAGCGGGTCGACTCCGACGTGAGCCCGATCGACATCGGCTCCTACTCGAGCCGGGTCACGTTCATGATGGGGAACGCCGCCCGCGCCGCGGCGGAGCAGCTCAAGACCCAGCTCCTCGCGGCCGCGGCCGAGCTCCTCGGGCAGCCGGTCGAGACCCTCCGGGTCGCGCACGAGCGGTTCGAGGTCGAGGGCGCGCCCGAGCGGGGCGTCTCGTTCCTGGAGGCGCTCCACAAGGCGATGGAACCGGTGGGCGCGCTGACCGCGACCGGATCGTACAACACGACGCCCAAGGGCGGCTCGTTCAAGGGGGCCCGCGCCGGCACCGCGCCCGCCTACTCGTTCGCCGCGTACGTCGCCGAGGTCGACGTGGACGTCGAGACCGGCGAGTACCGCGTCGTCAAGATCTGGGCGGCGTTCGACTGCGGCCGCCCGCTCAACCGTCTCGCGGTCGAGGGCCAGATCGAAGGATCGATCCACATGGGCCTCGGCCAGGTGATGGGCGAGTCGATGAACTACCGCGGGGCGCGGCTGTTCAACCCGTCGCTCCTCGAGTACAAGATCCCGATGCCGCAGCAGATGCCCGAGGTCGAGATCCTGCTGGTCGGGGACGACGACCCCGAGGGTCCGTTCGGGGCGAAGGAGGCGGGCGAGGGCCCGCTCATCGCGACGCTGCCCGCCGTCGGGAACGCGCTGTACGACGCGATCGGCGTGCGGTTCACCGAGCTCCCGATCACGCCGGACCGCGTGCTCCGGGGCCTCGACCTCCGCCGGAAGGAAGGGCGCGGCTGGAAGGGGGCGTAGGACCGTGCACTTGGATCCGTTCGAGCTCCACCGGCCGACCTCGGTCGACGCGACCGTCGACCTCGCCCGGTCGCTCGCGGGGCGCTTCGACTTCCTCGCCGGCGGGACCGACCTCCTGCCGAACTACAAGATGCACTTGAACCTCCGGCCGCACCTGATCGCGCTCGACTCGGTCGCCGAGCTCAAGGGCCGCTCCCTCGCCCGGCTCGGCGCGATGGAGCGGCTCTCGGACCTCGAGGTCGACCCCGGGATCGCGCGGAGCTACCCCGTGCTCGCCGACGCGCTCCGCGAGGTCGCGACGCCGCTCGTGCGGGCGAGCGGGACCGTCGGCGGGAACCTCCTGGTCGAGACGCGCTGCTTCTTCTTCAACCAGAGCTACTTCTGGCGCGCGAGCCTCGGGTTCTGCCTCAAGGCGGACGGGGACCGGTGCCACGTCGTGCCCCAGAAGGAGCGCTGCTACGCGACGTTCTCGGGCGACCTCGCCCCGGCGCTGATGGCGCTCGACGCGGAGGTCGAGATCGCCGGGCCGTCCGGCCGGCGGCGCGTCCCGCTCGCGGGCCTCTACGACGCCGGGGGCGACGGGATCCGGCGGACGACGCTCGGCCCGGGCGAGCTCCTCGTGGCGGTGCACCTGCCGCCCGGCGCGGAGGGCCGCCGCGGCCGGTACAAGAAGCTCCGCGTGCGGCCGTCGTACGACTTTCCCGAGCTCGGCGTCGCGGTCGCTGGCCGATGGAGCGACGGTCGGACGGACGAGCTTCGGATCGCGGTCGGAGGGGTCGAGCCGTTCCCGCGTCGCTTCGACGAGCTGACCGACCCGCTCCTCGGCCGGGCGCTCTCCGACGACGCGGTCGCGGCGCTGGCGGAGGAGATCGGCCGCCGCCTGCGCCCGGTGCACAACACGTTCCTCCTCCCGGACTACCGGCGGCGGATGATCCCGGTCTACGTGCGCCGCGCGATCGCGGAGGCGCGGACGGGAGCGGCCGGATGAGCCGACGGCCCGAGTTCGTGCTGGTGCGGCTCGCCGAGCTGCGCGCGCACGAGGAGGTCGATCCCGACAAGGTCCGCCAGCTCGCGGAAGAGATCGTCCGCTCGGGAGTCTTCGAGGAGCCGATCTGGGTCGCCCGGGGGTCGAACGTGATCCTGAACGGCCACCACCGCGTCGCCGCGCTGAGGTCCCTCGGCGCGGAGCGGATCGCGGCGTGGTACGTCGACTACTTCGACGACGCGGTCTCGCTCGACCGCTGGACGCCGGGTCCACCGGTCTCGAAGGAGGAGGTCGTCCGCCGGGCGCGGGAGTCCCGGCTGTTCTCGCCGCGCACGACCCGGCACGCGCTCCGCGAGACGCCGCCTCCGCGCTCCACGCCGATCGCCGACCTCGGCGTCGGGAAGCGGGCGCCGGCTCAGGCGCGGCGCTCGTCCGCCCGGCGCGCCGCGCGATCGTCGTCGCCGCCCGAGTAGGGCAGCGGGCGCGCGCCGGTCGCGAACTCCGTCACGGTCCGGACCAGGAGCTCGTGCTCGACCGGGCGGATCCGGTCGCGGAGGCGCTCGGGCGTGTCGCCCGGTTCCACGGGGACCCGCGCCCGGGCGAGCGCCGGCCCTCCGTCGACGTCCCCCGTCACGAGGTGGACGGTCGCGCCGCTCTCGCGCTCGCCGGCCGCGAGGACCGCGGCGTGGACCTTGAGCCCGTACATGCCGTGGCC
>DATJRX010000068.1:0-11965 GCA_035504395.1 Thermoplasmata archaeon
CAGGACACGGTCGGGCAGGCGATGCCGGTCCTCTACACTACGGTCTTCGTCTCGACCGGCCCGGCGCCCCTCCTCTCGATCCGGCAAACGCCGGGCCCCGACTGGGTCAACTCGTCGATCGGCTTCTCGGCGAACGTCTCCGGGGGCTCGGGGTCGTACGCCTACAACTGGTCCTTCGGCAACGGGGCCACCGCGACCGCGCCGACGGCCAACGAGAGCTATCTTCTCCCCGGGACCTACCTCGTCGAGGTCGCGGTCAACGATCTCGTCTGGGGCGGCAGCGCCACGGCGACCGCGGTCGTCGCTGTGCACGCCGCTCCGACCGTCGGCATCGCCGAGGAGTCGACCGCTTCGGACTCGACCTACCGCTTCGTCGCGATCGTCGACGGCGGACTGGGCAACATGACGTTCACCTGGCTGTTCGGGGACGGGACCTCGGCCTCGGGCGCCCAGGTCGAGCACACCTGGCCGGGTCCGGGCAACTACACCGTGGAGCTCGAGGCCCACGACGCCTACGGGCACACCGCGATCGCGTCGATCTACTCCGTGGTCCCGACCGTGCCGACCGCGACCTCGGGGAGCGGGACCACGACCGGGCTCGAGGAGTTGGTCGGGGCGCTCGTCGTGCTCGTGATCGCGCTCGCGATCGTCGCGGCCCTTCTGTTCGTTCGGTCGCGCCGGCCCCCCGCGTCCCCGCCGGAGGCCGCGCCCGAGGAGGCGCCCGGGCCCGCCGACGACACCCCGCAGTACGTCGAGGAGATCCCGCCGCCCGAGGGCGGCGACGGCGCGCCCGCCCCGGAGTGAGGCGGGATCGCCCTACCGTCGGCCCCGCTTCGCGGCACGGGCGCCCGCCGCGGATCGGGCCGGCGCGGGGGCCGGGCTGCGGGCGCGGCCCTCGGTCTCGGGGAGCTCGGCCGACGGGCCGGCCGCCGCGCGCGTCAGCTCGGACAGGATCTCGAACGCCCGCAGCGCGTCCGACGCCTTGAGCGCGAAGTGCGTGTCGGTGTAGACGCTGGTCATCTCCTCGCAGTTGATGCCCCAGCGCCCGAAGGCGTCGGCGAGGAAGCTCAGGATCCGCGGCGTCACGATGACCTCCTCGGGGCTGCGGATGCTGACGATCGAGAGCCGCCGCCGGACCGAGATCACCGAGTCGCGGGGCACCGCAGCCAGGAGCGACGGGAGGAAGTTCTCGTCGCAGAGGATCGTGACCGAGCCCGACCCCTCGAAGAGCTGGAGGATCCGGGCGCGCGGGGGGACCGACCGCTCGAGGCTCGCCCCGAGGCGGCTCAGGAACTCCAGGTCGCCGCGGATGGTCAGCGACGCGACGTGCGTCCGAAGCTCCACGTGGCTCTGGCGGACGACGTTCCTCAGCTGCTCCTCACGGCTCTCCTCGTTCTCCATCTGGCGCCGGTAGCGACGGCAGGCGATCTCGATCGCCTCCTGGCTCCCGAGGTTCGTCTCCCGGCGGATCCGCCGGGCGAGCGCGGTGAAGTTCACGATGTCGTAGAGCAGGCTGTCGCGGACCGACGGACGCGCGTCGATGTACCGCCGGGTGCCGTCGGCGACGCTCTCTCGGCGCGGGAGCTGTCCGGTGGGCCGTCCCGAGGCGTCCCGCTCGCCCCGGTCCTCCTCGCTGGCCATCATGCGCTGGCTTCCGTACAATTCTATCAGCGGTTCGCTAAAACGTTCGCGGACGGCGCGATTCGTGCCGGGGTCTGCAACCGATGGTTCGACGCGCCCGCGCCGACGCGTCGGATACGAGACAGCGTCCGGGGGCGGCAGGGCGCCGGGACGCGCGATCCGAGCCTCACGACCTCGCGCGGTCCCTGCTTCCCGGTCGAGGAGAAACGGGGCCGGATCTCGCGTCGAGCGGTCGAGGGAGGCCGCCCGGCCCGCGACGGGGCGCGACGGGTGCCGGGGAACGGTTTCTGTCGGAAGACTCTTAAGGGACAAGCCGGTGGTTGCGCGCCATGGTCTTGGGCCCACCCCGCGCTGCGGCCGCGTGGGGACGCACCCGCACGGGTGTGTTCGCAGTAGCGCTGGTCGCGATCGTCGTGGCCGGCGGCCTCGGTCTATTGTCGGCCCCAGGGAGCCCGGCGCCCGCGGGCGCTTCCCCGGTCAACGCGCACCCGACGGCCGCCTCGGCGCCGGTGATCTACGGGTTCTTCTCGAGCCCGAGCGAGTTCTTCGAAGGCAGCTCGACCTTCCTCATTGTCTCGGCCTCGGGCTCGGGGACCCTCGACTACACCTACCAGGGCCTCCCGCCCGGGTGCGCCTCGTCCGACACCTCGTTCCTCTACTGTGCCCCGTCCGGCTACGGCTTCTTCAACGTCAGCGTCAGCGTGACCTCCGGCGGCTCGGGTCCCGCGGCGGTCGCCTACACGACGCTGAGCGTCGACGCGGTCGTGGACGGCAACTTCTTCTCGTACAACGCGAGCGTCGCGGGCTGGTCGAGCAACTCGACCTTCGATTGCTCCTCGATCCAAAGCCCGCCGTTCTACCAGTACTTCTGCGACCCGCAGGTCCAGTCGCCGTCCCTCGCTCCGCTGCCGAACGGCTCCGTCGGGGTCGCCTACCAGCAGGAGACCTCGGCGACCTCGAACCCGTGCGGCGGGAACGGCTCGACCGAAGCGCGCGTCGAGTTCCAGCTCTCCGACGACAACGGGACCTCCTTCGGGAACGCCACTGACCTCGGGAACGACACCTGCACCTACCTCAACGCCATCGAACCGTCGTTCGTCGCGACCAACGACACGGTCTACGGCGCGTTCGTCGAGGAGAATTCCTCGGCCCTTCCGTGGCTCTACACCAACCGGACCGGGGACGCGATCGGGTTCGTCGCGTCGACGGACGGGGGGCTCAACTTCTCCGCGGTGAAGACCGTGCGCGCGTCGGGCAACCTCGCGCGGCCGTCGATCGCCGCGATCGGGAGCACGATCTACCTCGCTTACGAGGACATCGCGAACTCCACGGCGACGATCGGCGGCGGCGTCGCCCCGATCTCCGTCTGGTTCCAGGTCTCGAAGGACGGGGGCGCGACCTGGTCGACGGCCCATCGGCTGGAGGGTCTCGGCGGGGGCCAGAAGTACACCTCGTCGTCGCCGGCCGTCGCGGTCGGTCCCGACGGCGCGGTGACGGTGGCCTACACCTCCGACCGGGTCTGCTCAGTAGGGACGGCGGCGAACTGCTCGGCCTGGACCGACTCGATCGTCAGCGTGACGTCGACCGACAACGGGACGGCCTGGTCGTCGCCCCCGGTCGTCATCGCCAAGGGCGCGGGGGAGACCTCCTGCTTCTCCGGAGGCTGCTTCCCGGGCTACTTCCAGTCGACCCCCGAGATCTCGCTCTCCTACGCGCCGACCGGGGCGCTCTACGTCGCCTACGCGGCGACGTATGACCAGGACCCGGGGACGCCGCAGGATTTCAACTACAGCGGGCTGTTCGCCGCCGAGTCGAACAACGACGGGGCGACCTGGACCGCGTCGGCCGTCGACGCTCCCCTCGGAGGGACGTCGGTCCGATACTACGAGCCGGCGATCGCCGCGTCCGCGTCCACGGTCTATCTGTCCTACCTCGCGGCCAACGAGACCGCGGGGCAGTTCGGCTTCGCGAACTCGCTCTCGAACTTCGTCCAGTCGATCCCGACGGGAAGCGCCACCGGCTGGTCCAGCCCGACGGCGACCGACATCGAGTCGTTCGTCTACGGGGGCTCCGTCAACGGAACGCGCGGGTCGTTCCCCGGGGCCACCTCCGCGGTCACGGTCACCGCCACCGGTCGCCCCATGATCGCCTTCGCGCTGCCCGGGAGCGTGTCCTCCTCCATCACCCGCGCCCCCTCCTACTACTACGCCAACACTTCGACCCCGTCGCAGCTGGTCGTGGGCGCGCTCGTCCTGCCGACCGACCCGGACGCGCTGGCCGAGGTGTTCCAGCAGACCGGGATCCCGAACGGGGTGAACTGGTCGTTCTCCATGGACGGTGCCTCGTACACGCTCGCGACGCCCCAGATCGAGTTCCTCAACGTCCCCGAGGGCGAGCCGGTCATGGTCGGGGCGTACTTCACGCCCGGCTTCTGGGAGATCGACAGCTCCTTCTTCAACGCGACCGAGACCGAGTTCTTCTTCCCGACGACGACCCAGTATCCGTTCGAGGTGTGGGTCGGGCTCGAGTTCGGGTTCTTCCCGAGCCCGCTCTCCGCCGGCTGGTCGTTCGATCCCTACTCGGACATCTTCCTCAACGGGAACCTGCTCTACTCGCCGTTCCCGGCCTACGTCTACGCGAGCGACGACTTCGAGGGGGACTACTTCTGCAACCCGATCTGCACCGCACAGGTCTACAACTACTGGGACTACTTCTCGAGCTTCGGCGGCGCCTCGGCCGACTGCGCCAACACGATCTGCGCGTGGCCGACGCCGTGGTACTTCCCGCTCGGCTCCACCGTCCAGATCGAGGCCGACGAGTGGAACTACTTCGGGCTCACCCCAACCTACTGGACCGGGGAGGGAGCCGGCTCCTATACCGGGCTGATGCAGGGGTACTGCTACTACTCGTTCGAGTGTGACGTCTACAGCGGCGACATCACGATGGACGGGCCGATCAACGAGACGATGTGGCTCGCCGACGGACCGGTCAGCCTGAACGCCAACCTCACCGTTTCGTCCTACGGGCTCCCCGCGGGCTCAGTCTACCACTTCGATCTCAACGGTGTCCCGTACTCCGCGAATGCCTCGGCGCCGGTCGAGGTGGCGAACGCCGCCCCCGGGGCGTATGACGTCACCTCGGTCTGGGCGAGCTCCTCGACCGCTGGCTGGGACTACTTCGGCGGGGTGAACGGACAGGACCCGTTCCTGAGTCCGCTCGAGACGTCCGTGAATCTCACGTTCCCGGCCCTGGTGCACGTCGCCGCGTCGCTCGGGACGGTGACGTTCCACGCGCCGGCGCTGACCTCGGGAACCTACTGGAGCATCGAGCTCAACGGAACGACCTACGCGTCGACGACGCCGTGGATCAACGTGACGGCCCGTCCGGGGACCTACCCGTACTCCGTCAATCCCTCGACGTCCGCGACCGGGTCCGCCGGGTACGTGCCCACCGCTGCCGGGCCGACGATCTCGGTGGTCACCGGCCGGACCTACTCGGTCGGCTTCGTCCCCGCGTATCTGGTGCGCGCCATCGCCTCGCCGGGCGGACTGATCTCGATCAACGGGGGGGCGCCGCAGAGCGCGGCGACCGCGTGGGTCGCTTCGGGGTCGACCGTCTCGCTCACGTCCGAGATCTCCTCGGGATACTCGTTCGTCGGATGGAGCGGGACCGGCACGGGCTCCTACTCGGGAACGTCGGTGAGCCCGACGGCGGTCGCGAATG
Organism: Thermoplasmata archaeon; assembly: GCA_035504395.1. Lineage (GTDB taxonomy): Archaea > Thermoplasmatota > Thermoplasmata > Lutacidiplasmatales > UBA184 > Lutacidiplasma. The sequence continues at coordinate 5,365 of DATJRX010000068.1, forward strand.
GGCCGCTGGTCGAGAGCGCGGCGTTCGCACCCCTGCCGGGCGCCCGGTTCAACCTGACCCTCGTCGCGTCCGGCCTTCCCAGCGGCACCTGGTGGTCGGCGCAACTCGGAGGGGTGGGTGAGTCCACGAACTTGACCTCCATGACGATCGGGAACCTCTGGCCCTGGACCGCCGCGAACAACCTCGGGGTGTACTCGGTCTCCGTCCCCGACGTCTACCTCAACGGAACGACCCTGACCCGGTTCGTTCCGGTCTCCCCCCCGAGCGCGGTCGGGACCAACGGGTCGTTCACCCCGAACGTCGTGATCGCCTTCGCCGCCCAGTCGTTCTTCCAGCTCAACGCACTCGACGGCGGGGTCGTCGAGGGGACGTTCGCCGGGGCGCCCACCGGGTCCTCCGCGTGGCTACCGGTGGGGGCGAACGTGAGCTTCGAGGAAAGCCCCAACCCGGGCTACACGTTCGTCGGGTGGATCGGGACCGGCCCCGGGTCGTACTCGGGCAACGCGACCTCGGCGTCGATCGAGCTCGCCGGCCCGGTCACTGAGGTCGCGACGTTCGCGGTCGTCGTCGCGGCGGCGCCGCCTCGCTACTCGCTCACGTTCGACCTCGCGACCACGCTCGCGGCCGGGACCGTGTGGACGGTCGACGTGGGCGGCACAGGCTACTCGTCCGACGGGCCGAGCCTCACGGTCTCGGGACTGCTCGCGGGCACGTATTCGATCTCGGTCGGGGCCGTGACAGCCCCCGGTGGTCTGGTCCAGTATCGCCCGACCGCGACCGATCCCGCGGCATACACGGTTCGCGGGAACGGGACCCTCGACCTCTCCTACGACCTCTACTACTGGGTGAGCGTCGCCTCGTCGGTGGGGGGCACGGTGAGCCCCGGAGATGGCTACTACGCCGCCGGATCGGTACTGTATCTTGTCGCGTCCCCCTCGGCGGGAGACTCGTTCGTCGGCTGGACAGGGTCGGGGTCCGGCAACTACACCGGCCTCAACACTACGGCGTCGCTGTTCGTGCTCGGATCGCTCAACGAGACCGCGACGTTCCGGGCCACGTCCAGCGCCGTCGCGGCCTCGAGCGTCTGGTCGAACCCCGAGACATGGATCGGCGTCGGCGCGGTCGCCCTCCTGGCGGGCCTCGTCGTGGGACTGGTCGTGGCGCGCGTCGGCGCGGCGTCCCGCGGCACGAACGGGCGGGGCGGCCGCCCCGAACGCGCGGGGACGACGTCGCGCGGAGGTTCGCCATGAGCGACGCATCCGGGCGCCGCACCCGATCGCTCCGCCTACTCGCGGTCGCGGTCACGGTCGGCGTGGTCGCAGGCTCGCTCGGGATCGGCACCGGCCTCGCGGTCCCGGCGGGGGCCCCCGCCGCGCCCGTTCTCGCAGCGCTTCCCTCCGCAGCCCCGGTCGTGCACCCGTCGGTTCCGGTGGGGATCTCGGGCAACAACTCGACGGCGAACGCCACCGGGAAGGGCGTCTTCTACAACACTACGTCCCTCCCGGCCGCGACGCTCGCCGACCAGACGTGCGTCTACGGGTCCTGCTACGACACCTCGAACGACGTCGCGACCACCGTCACGCCGTCGGGGCTCGTCGTCGCCGCGTACACGATCTTCAGCGACCAGAGCCCGTGCGCCTCCCTCCGGCCGTCGAGCGTCTCCAACATCGCGGTCGTCACGTCCGCGACGGGGGGACGCACGTGGTCGGGCATCCACTACGTCGGGAACCCCGTCTGCGCCCAGTCGGGATATCCGGACGCGTGGCAGCCCACGCTCGCGACGCTCTCGAACGGCACCCTCGTCCTCGCGTACGTAGAGTACGGGCTCCCGTCGGGCGAGCTCCCGCTCAGTGTCTGGCCACCCACCGAGTCGCGGCTCGTCCTCTCGGAGAGCTTTGACAACGGCTCCGCCTGGTCGACCCCGCTCGTGCTCAACATCTCGAACCCGTCGACCGCTCCCCCCGGCCTCCAGTTCACACCGGCGTTCCCGTCCGTCGCGACGGTCGGTCAGACGATCTACGTGACGTGGATGTCGCTCACGACCGAGAACGCGATCGGTTCGGTCGCCCTGATGGTCTCCACCAACGGGGGCTCGAGCTGGAGCCCTACGATCCCCGTCGCGAGCGGCTACCAGGCCGGCTACTCGATGGATCCGCAGGCGACGATCGGACCGGGCGGCGAGCTCGTGATCGCGTACACCGCGAACGTCACCCAGTCGTACGGCTGGTGCACCCCGACGTTCGTCTGCTACGACTACTTCCCTCCGGTCTGGGTCGGCTCGGTGTGGGTCGCGACGTCGTCGACCAACGGGACCGTCTTCAACTACTCCCAGGTCGCCACGAACCTCGTGCTCGGGAGCCCCGGATGGGACCCAGCCCAGAACCCGGTCTCGTACTCCCCGTTCGAGACCCCGGCGCCGCAGGTCGCCTACGCGAACTCGACCGGCCAGCTGTTCGTCGCGTTCAGCGCCGGCCAGCCCGCCAACCAGTCCACGTACTGCTACTATGGCCAGGACGAGTGCTTCGTCCAGAACGTCTTCTTCTACAACTCCTCGAACGGCGGCAGCACCTGGAGCCCGGGCGCGGTGAACGCCACGGTGCTCAACGCGAGCGACCTCGATCCGTCCACCTTCGAGCCGAACGCCACCGACTCCATCGGATCGGTCGCGATCGCGACGTCTGGAGACGAGGTCGACCTCGAGGCGTCGTACTACAACGGCACGCTCTGTGCGGGCGTCACCTGCGGCATCAACACCGAGGTCGTCTTCAGCACGACGGACAACGGCAGCACGTTCACCGCGCCCGCGACAATCGCGGCCGACTACACCCCGTACGCCGACGCCTACGCGGGCGAGTACACCTCCATCGCCGAGGTCAACGGCAACCCGCGCTTCTTCTGGACGCTCAGCTCGTGCCCCGGCTGGTCGGTGAGCCCCTGTGGGCCGTACCCCTATTCCAACCTCGCCGCGAGCCAGGTCGTGGTCTCGCAGTACTTCCACGGGGCGACCTCGGCGACCCTCTCGTTCGTCTCCTCGGGAATCCTGCCCGGGACGAACTGGTCGGTCGACGTGCTCGGCAACGAGCGCGCCGGCCTCGAGAACCAGACCCTCCAGGTTTCGGGCGTCCCGCTCGGGGTCCCGATCTACTTCTCGGCGTCCGCCGCGAGCGGACCCGACGTGCGCTACACGGTGGTCACGTCCGGCGTGTCGCCCGCCTCGCCGGTGACCCTCTCCGCCAACACCACCGTCCAGGTGCCGTTCGAGCGGTTCGTCCCGGTGACGATCGCCTACGACCTTCCGAACATCCAGGGACCGGTCTGCTACAACTACGGGGAGATCTCGGGTTGCCCGTCGTTCTATCCGGGATGTCTCGGGATCCCGTACGGCGGGAACTACACCGAGGCCTGCTATTCGTACTACTTCAACCCGGTGCCGCCGTACGGCCCCACTTGGGTTCCGGCCGGGGCGTTGGACACCATCGGTCTTACGCCGTTCAACCTGACGTGCTACTATCCGTACGGGGGCGCCTACGGCTACACGTACTGTTTCATCTACGACTTCTACATCGATCCGCTCGGCTGGGCGGGTACCGGTCCGGGAAGCGTCTCGACCTCCTCGCTCAACGTCTCGTTCGTGCCCGAGGGGCCGGTGACCGAGACCGCCTCGTTCCTGATCACTGGGTTCTGCATGTGGTACTACGACTACTTCCCGCCCGGCGCCCCGTACATCTACAACTACGGGTGCGGCAACTTCACCGGCGCGCTCACGATCGAGGAGCAGGGCCTCCCCGCGGGAACCACCTGGGGCGTCGACCTGGGCGGCGCCGCGGGCACGGGCTCGGTGACCGCGCTCGCCGGCCAGGAGATCTACAACGCGTCCGCCGACATCGGCGAGGCGACGATCACCCCCTGGACCGTTCCGAGCTCTACGCCGGGCGAGGTGTGGGTCGGCACTCCGAGCATCGCGTCGCCGATGCTCCTTCCGCTCACGTCCGCCGAGGTGATCACCTACCATCTCGAGAACCTCTCCTCGCTGGTCGTGCCGGTCCAGGTCGACACGCTCGGGCTCCCGGGCGGGATCGCAGGTAACGCCACGTTCACGAACGAGGCGACCGGCGCGATGTACAACGTCTCGGCCGGGGCGGGCGGCGCCTCGCTCGAGCTCCCGGGTGGGGACTACCTCGTCAACGCCACGACGGTCGCGACGACCGACGGCGCCGCGTACGTCCCGCGGGAGGTCTACGGGGAGTTCGACGTCGTCGGGGCCGCGAACCAGAGCGGCACCGTCCCCGAAGCGATCGAGCTCGACGGCGCGGCGACGATCACGCTCGCCTACGGTGCCGAGTACTGGGTCTCGACCTCCGCCGGCCCCGGCGGCACGGTCACCCCGGCGAGCGAGTGGGTCTCTGCCGGCTCCTCGGTCGTGCTGACCGCGACCCCGAACGCCGGCTACAACTTCCTGGGCTGGTACGGTCGCGGGCCGGGCTCGACCTCGGGTCCGGAGGACGGTCTTGCGCGGGTGGCGATCCAGCCGTCCGGGCCCATCTCGGAACTGGCGACGTTCGGCCCCGCGCCGCCGCCGAGCTACACGGTGACCGTGCTGCCGACGGGCGTCCCGGCGGGGCAGTCGATCTCGGTGGAGCTCGGGTCCACGACCTATTCGGGCGCGGGCTCGTTCCGCATCTCGAACCTCTCCGCCGGGACCTACCAGGTCACGATCCCCGACGTCGCCGCGGAGGGGACCTCGCTCGAGCGGTTCGTCCTCAGTAGCCTCACCGCCTCCGGCGGGTTGAACGGGAACGAGCTCACCCTATCGAGCGATGTCTCGATCCTCCCGCAGTTCTATACGCAGTACCTCGTCCAGGTCGGGACCTCGGGCGACGGAACGCTGAACGTTCCGTCCGGCTCGGAGTGGGTCACGGCCAACGCGACGCTCGCGATCCAGGCCACTCCGGATCCGGGCTGGACGTTCTCGGGCTGGTGGCTCTCCGAGAACGACCGGCCGGCCGCCCTCGTGAGCAGCTCGCCCGACCTCGCGGTGCTGATCTCGACCTCCGCGACCGTGATCGCAGCGTTCTCGGTCGCCCCAGTGGGGGCGGCGGCCAGCTATACCCTCACGGTGAACGAGACGGGGCTCCCGTACGGCGCCTCGTGGGGATTCACGCTGAGCGGGGCGCCGGGCCTGTCGGGCACGGCGGCCTCGCTGACCGAGTCCGGCCTGATCGGGAACCACGCGCTCGACGTCGGCCTCGTCTACTCCTCCCTCGGCTTCCGCTATATGCCCAGCGCCGCGGGGTCCCAGGAGCTCGCGATCACGGCGAACACGACCGTCACGGTCGCCTTCACCTTGCAGGTGCTGGTCACGGTCTCCTCCGCCGGCAGCGGTTCCGCCTCGGGCGGAGGCTGGACGAACACGACCCAGCCGGTCACCATCTCGGCGGCGAGCCCGCCCGTGGGCTGGCAGTTCGTGGGATGGCAGGGGACAGGATCGGGCAACTACACCGGCAGCGCCCTCACCGCGACGGTCACTCCGACCGGCCCGGTCACCGAGACCGCGACGTACGCTCCGATCGTCACGTCGACGTCGAGCTCGTCGACGCCCTGGACGGATTATCTGGCGGTCGGCCTGGTCGCGGCGGTGCTCTTGGGCGCGGGCATCGCGGAGGGCTGGCTGACGGGGCGCAAGCGGCCTCCGGTCAGCTCTCCGCCCAAGGGCGGTGCGGGCCCGACGACGCGATCGATCCCCTCCTCGACGCTCCCCCCGATCCAGGGGCCCCGGGCCCTGCCGCCGGCCGCGGCGGGCGGGGCGCCGCCGGCCTGGAGCGAGTCCGGCACCGAGTCGGGGCCGGCTTCGCCGCCCCGCTAGATCGGGACCGGGAGACGCGCGCCCCGGCCGTCGCGACCCGAGGTTCCGGCGCGGGTACATCCGGTCCCCCGGATGGCTCGATTCCGACGCCGGCCCCGACCTCGATTCCCCGCCGAGGGCGAGGGTTCATAACGCGGGGCCGACTGGGGACGCGCCATGTCCCGTCGCGCGGTCGTCGCGGTCGTGTTCAGCCTCGTGGTCGTCGCCGGTGCCTTGGGTCTCACGGGAAGCGTCGGCGCGCTGCATGCCTCCTCGTCGGACGGGGCCGCGCCCTCGATCTCTACGACCGCTCCGGCGACCGCACCGACCTCCGCCCGGACGACCGCGGTCGCGCCTTCGGTCGCGCCCTCGGTCGCCTCCCGCACGGCCTTTGAGGACTCCGTGCTCCGTTCCGCCGCGGCGGACGGTGTGCCCCAAAAGGACCTCTGGCTCCCGAACTTCGACGGTGGGGGCCGCATGGTCGGTAGCGTCGTCTCGCCGATCACCGGGGTCGCGCCGGCCCCGATGGGGCTCGGCGACTTCGGGGTGCGCAACACGACCGGGACGCCGACTTCGTACGTCCTCAACAGCCAGAGCTGGGAAGGAACGGTCACGCTGAACAGCGGGGACTTCTTCTATCTCGACAACGACGGGCCCGACACGTTCGGGATCCAGCTCAACACCGTCCTGACCAACGTGACGGTGTGGGGCCACTCTCGCGACGACTTCTGGACCCAGGACGTCATGTTCTTCACGCCG
>DATJRX010000069.1:0-21667 GCA_035504395.1 Thermoplasmata archaeon
GGGCCGGCAATCGTAAGAGTCGTGCCATCCTTCGGGGTCCGATGAACGTACCGGCCAAGGTGCGACGGTGGCTCACGGGCCCGCGGTCGGACCCGAGCGTGCGGGTCCGCTTCTGGACGGAGATCGACGGGCGCGCGCCGAACGACGCCCGCGTCCGCGAGGCGCGTCGGGCGATCGGACGCGACGGATGGGCCGCAGCGCTGCTCGCCCACCAGTTCCCCGATGGGCATTGGGTGACCCCCGGCTCGACGGGCGCCGAACTGTACCGGCCGAAGTACATCGTGACCAACTGGCTCGCGATCGTGCTCGCCGACCTAGGGGCGACGCGCGCCGACCCGAGGGTCCGCCGGACCGCCGAGCTGATCCTCGACCGGTGGTCGCGCCGGGGCGGGGACCTCTCGGGTCGTGCGGGGGAAGTCTGCGTCACAGGCAACGCGGTCCGGACGCTGGTCCGCTTCGGTTACCTCGATCACCCGATGGTCCAGCGGGCGATCGCCTGGCTCGTCCGAACCCAGAAGCGGGACGGGGGATGGCACTGCGCCCCGTCCCGGGTCGGCACGCTCGACGGCTGGGAAGGCCTCGCGGCGTTCGCGGAGATCCCCGAGTCGGAGCGGGACGACTCCGTCCGGGCGGCCATCGAACGCGGCGCCGAGTTCTTCCTAGCGCGCCACCTGATGGACGAAGGACCGGTCCCGTACCCGCCCTGGTTCCGGATCCACTATCCGAACCACTACTACTACGACCTCCTGGTCGGCCTGCGGATCCTGACACGGCTCGGCTACGGGAGAGATCCCCGTCTGCGTCGGGCGACCCGGTGGCTGCGAGACCGGCGGCGCCCCGACGGAACGTGGGCCCTCGATGCCGTCCACCCGGACCTCGACGTGCGCCTCGCCGGGTACTCGGTCCGAACCCCGGTGTTCCCGACGATCCTGGAACTGCCGGGCGAGCCGAGCCAGTGGGCCACCGTGGAGGCGCTCAGCGTCCTCGCGCGCGTCCCCGGCGAGTGATCGCCCGAGGGGGGCGCGCCCGTCACCGGTCCGCGGCCCCGCCGTCGCCGAGATCGGACCCGCTCCCACCACGCGAGCCCGTCCGGCCCTCCCCGCCATTATCTGACTCCGGTCCATAGCTGTCTCGGACGATGACGACCGGCGACCCCGCTCCGACGCTGCGACCCCTCACCCCGAGGGAGGCTCGGGTGATCCTGCACCACGGCACGGAGCCGCCGTTCTCGGGCGAGTACGAGCACGAACACCGGCGGGGCACCTACACCTGCCGGCAGTGCGGACTTCCGCTCTACCGGTCCGACGACAAGTTCGACTCCGGGTGCGGGTGGCCCAGCTTCGATCAGGAGATCCCCGGTGCGGTCCGACATCTGCCGGACCCCGACGGGGAGCGCGTGGAGATCCGGTGCGCCCGTTGCGACGGGCACCTCGGGCACGTGTTCGTGGGCGAGCGGTTCACCCCAAAGAACACGCGGCACTGCGTGAACTCGATCTCGATGCTGTTCGTGCCGTCGGCCTGAACGGCGCGTCGGCGGGTGGCGTCGGCTTCCCCGCGAGGTTATTCCTCCCGTCGCGGTCGCCCGGCGCTATGCCGAAGGTGGTCGTCCAGTCGGTGGAGAACGGTCCGAACCTCGTGTTGATCGATGGAAAGGCGAGCGTCGCGATGTGCCGGTGCGGGCACTCCGAGCACAAGCCGTTGTGCGACGGCACGCACCGGAAGGTCAACTTCCGCGCGCCCGCGGCGCAGACGACGATCCTGGAGTAGTCGACCCTCGGTGCACCGGGCGCCCGGGACCTTCGGGACTAGTCGGACTTGCGACGTCGCCGGCGATTGTCGGAGTCGTCCTCGTCGTCGTTCCGGGGCCCGCGTGGCCGATAGGTTCCGCTCCGGCGACCGTAGCCGGAACCGCCGGATGACCAGCCGCCGCGTCCGCCGCGATCGTAGCGGGGCGGCGGGCGGTTCCCGAACCGTCCCCGCCCTCCGCGGCTCGGTCCCCGATCACCCTCGCGCCGCGGGGGCAAGGTGAACCGGTTGCCGCACGAGGAGCATTCCCCGGTCAACTGCCCGTTCTCGTCGGTCGTGAACGTGAGGGGAGCGCCGCACTGGCGGCACGGGCGGGATCGCGGCGGGCCGCCGCGCTCCCGGTCGTCTCCCGCGCGATCGTCCCGAGGGGGTCGGGACGGCCGCCCCCGTTCCTCGGGAACGAACCGGGCCACGGTCTCGCAATCGGAGCACGTCACCTGGATCGACCCGTCGGGCGTCGCCTCGACCGTGAGCGGGGAGCCGCATTCCGAGCACTCGAGGCCGGACGCCGCCGGCGCGGCCTCCTCGTCGCTGGGCACCGTCCCCGGCGCGGTCGAGGTTCCGAGCGGGAGGGGACCCTGGACGAGCGTCGTGAGGTGGTGGCACGCGCCGCACGTCCCCGTCAGGACCTTCGCCTCCTCGACCGAGAATTCCATCTCGGCACCGCACTCCGGACACGAGCTCATCGGACGCACTTCGCGGTGCGCCCAGACGCGGGACCCTATTAGGGAGACCTACCGAGTCCGGAATCCGAGACGGTTTAACCGACGCTCCGGTTCCCGCGTCCGGGAGGGCCCATCGATGGCAGGCGATCGCGAGGTGGCGACGCTCGGCGGCGGATGCTTCTGGTGCACGGAGGCGGTCTTCTCCGACCTTCGGGGCGTGGTCGAGGTCGTGCCCGGCTACTCCGGAGGATCGGTCCCGCGCCCGACCTACGAGCAGGTGTGCACCGGATCGACCGGGCATGCCGAGGTCGTCCAGGTGACGTTCGATCCGAACGTCCTGACGTACCACGACCTGCTCACGGTCTTCTTCACCGTGCACGACCCGACCACGAAGGACCGGCAGGGGAACGACGTCGGTCCGCAGTACCGCTCGGCCGTCTTCTACCGGAACGCTGCCGAGAAGGCGACCGCCGAACAGGTCGTTCGCGAGCTGGAAGCGGAGCACCTCTACCGGAAGCCGTTCGTCACCGAGATCGTGCCGTTCCAGGCGTTCTACCCCGCGGAGGAGTACCACCGGAACTACTTCCGGCGGAACCCCGAGCGCGCGTACTGCCAGCTCGTGATCGCCCCGAAGGTCGCGAAGTTCCGCTCGAAGTTCACCGACCGGTTGAAGTCCGCCTGAGCGGCCCGGTCAGAGGGCCAGGATCGCGAAGTAGACCGCGAATCCGAGCAGGATCACGGCAGAGCCCAGCGCGACCCCCCGCGCGATCCGCGGGCGGCGGCGGGTGCCGAAGTGGATCGCCGACGGGAACACGAGGACCCAGACGAGCACCGCGGCGAACAGCGCGATGAAGAGCGGGAGCCCCCCGAGGTAGGCGAACGCGAGGCCGGCCGTGAGCCACCACACGATCTGGAACGGGTTCGAGAGCCCGAGCGCGAGGCCCTGGGTGTAGGTGCGAAACCCGGGCGGATCGGCCGGGGTCAACGGCTGCTGGGCGCGGGTCAGCAGACGGTAGCCGAGGTACGCCATGACGAGCGCCCCGACGGCATAGACGTACCGGACGATCGACGAGAGGTCCACCACGCTCTTCAGCGCGAACACCAGGACCCCGAGGACGAGGTCGGCGCTGATCGCGCCGAACCCGGTCATGATCCCGGACCGAAGGGACGAGGTGGCCCGGGCCGCGATCAGGGCGTTCATGGGCCCCGGCGGGATGCTCAGTGAGAAACCGAGAACGAGACCGAACAGGGTCGCGTCGAAGATCCCCGTCCTTCCACCCGCGCTCGGGAGAAGGCCGGGGGGTAGAACCGTCTTGCCCGGGTACATGTCGCTCCCCGGGGCTATCCGTTCCCGACGCATCGGTTCGGCATGGACGCCGACGCCGATCGCTCCCCCGTGATCCGGGTCGACGGGCGGATCGTGCCGCGCTCGGCCTATCGCCCCTCCCCGTTCGACGAGATCGGCGACACCCCGGCCTGGTGGGCGTCGCTCGCCTTGCTCGGGGGACTCCTCGTCGGGGCCGGCGCGTTGCTGGGAGCCTCGGACGGATCCGCGACGGCGATCGGCGGCGTCGTGCTGTTCCTGGCGACCGCGGTCGTCGCCGGAGCCGAGCGCGCCGAGTTCGCGACGGCGCTGGCCGTCGCGGGGGTCGTCTGGACCGCGGCGGGCATCTCGATGGCGACCGGGGTCGACGGAGCGCCGCTCGCCTCCCTGGTGGGCTTCGGGGTCGTCGGGCTCATGCTCGTGGGACTGGGCGGGACGGGCCTCGCCCGCGGACGGACCCCCCGGCCGGCGCGGGGCTAACGAGATCGCGTCCGTCGAGCCTATAACGGTCGCGCGGCCTCGTGCCGTACGAGCATGTCCGACTCCCTCCCGGCGCGAGGACGCGTCTACCGGATCGGACGGAAGTCGCGCACGCCGGGCGAACACGGCCTCCCCAAGCCGGCGGTCCCGGAAGTCGACATCACCCCCCAGGGCGCCGAGGGCGACTTCAACCTGTACCGGCACGAGGAGAAGCACGACGACCCGGGGATGGCGATCCTCCTCGTTCCGCTCGAGACGCTCCGACAGCTCAACGCTGAGGGATGGCCGGTGCGTCCGGGCGATCTGGGAGAGAACCTCACGACGACCGGCATCGCGTACGACGCGTTCGCGCCGGGGCGACGCTTCTCGGTAGGTCCCGTGCTCCTCGAGATCACCAAGCCGTGCACCCCCTGCGACAACCTGTACCTCTTGCCGTACGTCGGGGCCGAACGGGGACCGGAGTTCCTGCGGGCGACGCTCGATCGACGCGGCTGGTACGCCCGGGTGCTGCGGCCGGGTACCGTCCGGACCGACGATCCCGTCGAGGCCGTCGGCGCCTGACGCGGCCGCGGTCCGTCGCCGCCGGCGAGGGTTACATAGCGCGGTTCCCTCGACCCCGGGATGCCGCCGCGGAGTACGCCACCCCGGGCCGGCACGGATGCCTCCGACCGCGTCGCCGCGACGGTCCGCGAGCTGACGCGGGCGATCGCGCCCGAGCTGCGGATCCAGAAGCACTGGGGGAACCCGTGGTACGTCGGGGCCGATCTGGTGTTCTCGATCGTGCCCCGCCCTCCGACCGTCGCCGTCGAGTTCTGGCGCGGCACGACGCTCAAGGATCCCCGTCACCGGCTCGAAGGGTCCGGACCGCACATCCGGCACGTGACGCTCCGGGCGGTCGAGGACGCGACCAGCCCCGACTTTCTCGGTCTCCTCCGCGACGCCCTCCGGCTCGATGCGGAGGCCGGGGCCCGCGTCCGGGGCGCTCCGGAGCGGTAGTCGACCCGAACCGTGGCTGCCGCGCCTCGACCTCGGCCCGGGCCGAGACCCATGCCCCGGTCGGTCTCCGTGGGGCCGTGTCGAAGCGCCCTCCCCTCCTGTGGATTTCGGGAGGTGCCCCCGTGCCGGAGGCCGTTTCGCCCCGTTCGAGCGGGCCACAACGGATTAGAGGGGGACGAGAGCATGCCGGGGTCGACCACGGCGGGCAATGGCGAAGGCGGCGACCTGGGAGGATGCGGACCTTTTGCTCCGGTTCGACGATCTCGCCGCGCGGGAGGAGACGCGCAAGGCGATCGACTGGTTCCGGGTCACGCACCTGGGATCCGACAATCCCAACGTCCACCCGATCCTGCGCGACACCCCCGAGTTCGCCTACGTCAGCCGCTTCATCGAGCTGTTCGAGTCGATGGGCACGCTCGTGAAGATGGGGCTCCTCAACGAGGAGCTCGTCCACGAGCGCTGGATGACGCGCGCGATCTGGGACTTTCTCAAGCCCACCATCGAGCGGGAACGCCGGACCATCCGCGCCCCCTCGCTCGCCGAGAACTTCGAGTGGCTGGCGGAGCGCAACCGCGCGTGGGCGGAGAAGCGCGGAAAGCCGCGCGAGCGCGCGGCCCGCTAGCGGCCCGACCCGGCGACGCGCGGGGACGCAGGCTCGATCAGGACGGCCGGACCGGTTCCGGCGACGGCGGAATCCGACTGCGATCGACGATCATCCACCGCCACCCCTCCTCGAGCTCCACCGGGGCGACGACGAGTCCCTCGGTGACGAGGTCGGCGTGGTACTTGAGGAGGGCCGCGAACACCGCGTCGGGCGGATCCCCGGTGCGGCGCCCGATCTCGTGGAGCGGGCCGATCCACGCCCCGTCGCGCACGAGGTCGTGGAGCGCCCGTAGGTAGCGCGAGAGGTCGCCGTCGGCGGCGGGTGCCTCCTGGCGTCCCCCCGAGACCGAGGCGTGCCAACGGTGCGGGAGTCGACTGTGGAGCGGGACCGGGTGCCCGTACTGCGTCCACCAGGGCGGGGTTTTCGGGTCCTCCGCGGGCGCGGGCGACGCCCGACCCTGGATCTCGTCGACCTCCTCCATGAGACGGTCGAGCCGCTCGACGGCCCATCCCTCCGGGGCGGACGTGGCCGGGAACGGCTCGAGCGAGGTCGCTTCGGCGGGGTCCGGCGTCACGACCTCGGCCCGAGGGCGCGCGGGCGCGTCGCGCTCGGGGAAGATCACGTCGGGGTCGGACGCGCGCGCCTCGACCACGCGGACGAACTCCTCGACGTCCGACTCGGGGACCGGCCGGAGGTTACGTCGCATCCGGAACCGGTCGAGGGCACCCCGCAGGTCGGGGCCGGGGACCTCGAACGCCCGACGGCGCTCGCCGTCCTGGATCTCGATCCAGGGCCGGCCGTCCAGGTCCCGGAGCAGGCGCAGACCCGCGTGCACGACCAGGTCGTGGTAGAGCTCGTGGGCCGGCGGTCCCCCCAGGGCGCCGATCGGAGGCTCCCATTCCGCTCGAGGCCGCCGGCTCAAGTCGCGGATCCGGAGTTCCTCGTCCGTCAATCGTGATACACCCGCCCTTCCCGGCCCGGGCCCCGGGAGCTCCCGGCAGGGCTCCCGGGGACCTCTCGTGAACATTCAGGGTATAGTTCTTTGTGAGGAGAGGAACCGCCGGGCCATCGGGGCGCGACCAAGCTTTGAAGCGCGGGTCGGATCTGGGGGTCCGCATGTGCGACCTGGCCGAGGAGGAGCTCGCCGAGTACCTGGCCTGGCGGGAGGCTGCCGTGGTCCGGATCGCCCCCCAGCGGCGGTCCCCTGAGGCGCCCGGGCTCCCGGGGTCCGTGCCCCCGCAACCCCTCGAGGCGGTGGCCGAATCGGCCTAGGCCGACCGGACCGCCGGTCAGGTCGGGTCCGGTCCCCGGAGGGCGCGTCGCGTGACGATCCCCACGATGCGGACCGGGCTCCCGACCGACAGCACCGCGGCGGCGTTCGCCCCGACCTCGTCCATCCGCGCGAGCGCCTCGCCGGCGCTCATGTCGCTCGGGAGCACGAGCCCCACGGGCCGGGCCAGGTCCATGACGGGAGTGTTCGCCCGAGCATCGGACGAGACCGCCAGGAGGTCGGCAAGGCGCGCGGCGCCGATCCAGCGCCCCGGTTCCTCGACGGACAGGACCGACCGTCCATGGGTGATCGCCCGCTCGAGCGCGGTCTCGACGCTCGCCTCGGGCGGGATCGGCTCGGAGTCATGCTCGGCGATCTCCCCCAACCGGGTCTCGGCGAGGAAGTAGCGGCGGTACTCGTCGCGGTGTGCCGGGCTCTCGATCCGGGTCGGGAGCTGCTCCTCGTAGATGTGGGAGCGGCCGGTGATGACGTAGGCGACGAAGATCGACAGCATCGCCGCGGGGAGTACCGTGTAGCTCCCGGCCATCTCCGTGACCATGATGAGGACCCCGAGCGGGGCCTTCGAGATCCCGCCGAAGAACGACATCATCCCGACGATCGAGAAGACCGGCACGACGACCTCGGGGACGAGCCCCGGCAGCAGAGCGTGGGAGACCCCCCCGACCGCCGTCCCGAGGAACGCCCCGACCACGACGCTGGTCCCGAACAGGCCCGCGCTGCCTCCGCTCCCGACGACCATGCTGGTCATCACGAGCCGCACGAAAACGGCGGCCAGCAGTGCGGCCAGGATGGCGACCGTGAATCCCGACGTCCCGATGTCGCCGAGCATCGCGGCCTGCACGAATCCGTAGCCGACCGTCAGTGAGGAGAGGGCGACGAAGTGCCCTTCGCCGGGGAGCAGGAGGTACGCGCCGACGAACACCGCGCCCGCGAGCGCGGCGCCGGCCGCCGGGACGAGGGCCGGGTGCCACGGGCGCGATCGGAACCAGCGTTCGCTGCGGCGGTACACCATGATGAAGAGGATCCCGACGCCGCCGCACAGCACGCCCAGCACGCCGTAGAGCGGGAGCCGATCCGGGTTGAACGCGTAGTTGACGAAGGTCGAGGGAGTGAGGAACAGCGACTCGAAACCGAGGATCGACGAGTAGACGGAGTAGGCGATCACCGACGCGATGATCCCCGGCACGAACACTTCGGGCTCGAAGTCCCCGGTGTAGAAGATCTCGGCCGCGTAGACCGCGCCCCCGAGTGGCGCGCGGAAGATCGCCCCGATCCCCGCCCCCATGCCCGTCGCGAGCGCGACGCGCCGGTCCCGGTCGCCGAGTCCGACCAGGTTCGCCCACGCCGAACCGAAGCCGCCCCCGATCTGGGCGACCGGCCCCTCGCGGCCGCCGCTCCCCCCGGTCCCGAGCGTGATCGCGCTCGCGAGCGTCTTCAGCAGCGGGACGCGGAGCCGCACGCGACCGGCGTCCGAGTGGAACGCGTGGATCGCGGCGTCCGTCCCGTGGCCGGCGATCTCGGGCGCGGCGCCCCAGGCGAGCGCGCCGACCGCGAGGCCGCCGACCGTGAGCAGTCCGGGGACGATCAGCACGCGCGGGAACGAGCTGGCCCACACAAGCTGGGCCGCGTTCGTGGTCCCTTCCACGGGGAGGGTGATGCCCGCGAGATTCCCGAGGAAGAACTGCGTCGAGATCGTGACGAGCTCGTAGAAGAGAACCGCACCGAGCCCGGCGACGACGCCGATCGGCAGCGCGATGACGACCCACCGGGCGAGGTCGCGGTAGACGCTCGACCACGAGGCCGGGCGGACCGTCCGCCACCGGGGCGACCACCGGCGCCAGAACGGCGGTCGCGGTGGGGTCGCCGCGACGGGGGCCGACGGCGAAGTTGGGTGCGGAGCCGGGGAGCTCGTGATCGAAACGCCTCGACCTTCCACGCGCGCGCGGTCTAAGGGGTTTCCCACCGGACCCGCCGGCCGGGACGGCGGCCCGCCGATTGCGGACCGACTTCGAACGACAATCGGGGAACTTCACCCCGGAGCGGTTCGTCACATGTCGACACCGCCGACGGCGCGGGACAAAGGTAGAAGAACCGTTCCGGGCCCCGGTGGGGATAGCGAGGAGGGGACGATGAGCGAAGAGTGCGCGGAGTGCGGAGCCTACTTTGCGACCCCGGCGGACCTCATGGCCCACGTCCGGGACCAGCATCGCGACGCGGCCACCAATCGGGCGGAGAGCCTGGGGATGAACCCGGAATCCCACCGGGCCGGCCTCGTCTGCGCCCTGTGCGGCATGCGCTTCTCGTCGGCGGCGGCGCTCGCCCGGCACAACGCGGTGCCGCACCGCTCCGAGCGCCGGTTCGCCCCGGCGGCGTCGTACTGAGGCGCCCGTGACCGATGACGGGCCGACGCGTCCGGTCGCCCGGACCGAGCGCGTCGGTCTACGGGAGCGCGGCTTGCGTCGAGCCCCAGGCGCCTTCCGACGCGACCAGATCGTAGCCGGCCCCCGACGTCGGGCCGAAGTTGAGGATCGCGCTGTCGTTCGCCCAGATGACGAGCGGCAGGATCGCGGGAGCGTACGCGTTCCACCCAGCGGACGGGTCGAACTCGGCGAGCAGCTCGCCGGTGGGCGCGAGCAGCGTGACGTTCACGAACGGGACGGCCGAAGTGACGCCGATCTGGACGATCGAGAAGACGACGACCGAGGTGTTCGCGAACTGGTAGGCGGCCGGTCCCGAGAGGTTGAACGCCCCGAGCGCCGGAGTGCCGAACTGGATCCCGAGGCGGTAGCAGTACTCGACCGCAACGCCGCGGGGGACCGCACAGCCGCCGGGCCCTCCGGTGGCGCCGGTCGCCCGGATCTCGGAGGCGTTCGAGAAGACGAACGGGGGGCCCCGGTTCGGCGCCGGCGTGCCTTGCAGCGCGGGCGCGTACGTCAGGACGAACCCGATGAGGATCACGACCCCGAGGGCGGCGACCGAGAGGACGACCGGGCTCCACCGGCCGAACCGCGCCTCGACCGAGCGCAGGACCCACATCGACCCGGTCCCAACGGTCCCGGCGCTTTATCTCTCGCCCGGCCCCCCGGCTGCGACCCGGAAGGGCGGGGAGCGAGAGGGGTAAGTAACCCGCCCGCCGTTCCCGCTCGGAGGAATCCATGAGCAGCGATCCCCTGAAGGACGCCGTACAGGACACGAAGAAAGCCGCGCGCGAACTCGCGTCCGCGACCGCGAAGCTGTCGAAGCAAATGGTGCGCACCGCGAAGGAGGCCGCGAAGTCGCCGTCCTCGTCCGCGCGCCGGGCGGCCACGAAGGTCGCCGACCAGCTGAACGCCGCGGGCAAGGACATCGAGCGGATCCTCCGCGACCTCTAGGCCGGGACGCGCGCGGCGCTACCAGCCGAAGAACCGTCCGGCCCCGCTCAGGATCTCCCCAAACGAGATCCCGACCCGGTCGAGCGCGAACGCCGTGAGCAGGATGAGGCCGGCGCCGACTACGACGTCGAGCGCCACGCCTCCGCGCTCGCGTCTCGCCCCCCGGAACACCGACGCGACTCTCCGCTTCCGGGAGGTCGAGGGGGGTAGAAGTAGTCGAGGGCCGGCGAGCCCGGGTTATCCGTCGCCCCGTTCGACATCCGTGCGAAATTGATCCGGAACCGGCCGTCAGATGACGACCGGTCGGAACCGGCGCTCGGGCAAGGGGCTTTGAGCCGGGGCCCCTCGGTCGGCGCATGTCCGCGGAGTCGGGGTTCGACGTTCGCATTGAGCGAAAGGTTCCGGTCCGCCTGCTCCCGTTCGCGCGGTTCTTCCGTGGATTCGAGCGGAATCCGGCGGTGCGCGAGCTGTTCGGGGACGAGACCCCGGCGGTGCTCCGCGATCTCAAGGTCGAGTTCTTCTCCTCGCGGTTCGGCTACATGGGCACGAGCGATGTTGACGGTCACCTGCTGATCAGCACCCATCATCTGAAGGAGAGCGACTTCCGCACCGTCTACCTCGACGTGGTGCACGAGCTCGCCCACGTCCGGCAGTTCCGGCGCGGCGAACGGCTGTTCTACCCGAAGCTGAGCTACGTCGACGCCCCCTCGGAGATCGAGGCCTACCGGTTCACGGTGCGGGAGGGACGGCGCATCGGCATGACCGACCCCGAGCTGCTCGAGTACCTCACGATCGAGTGGATCTCGCCCGTGGAGCTTCGACGGTTGGCCCGGCACACCGGGGTCCGGGCTCCTCCGCGCCGCCGCCCCCGGCGGCGCTGAACGCGCGGGAGGCCCCGCCCGGCGGCCCCGCCGGTCCCACGCACCGTTTATCTTGCGGACCCCCCGTCTGCCTCCCCGTGCGCGAGAACTACGGGGGATTCGGGACCGAGCGCCAGAGCGGGATCTACGCCGCCGGCACCCCGCCCGCCCTGCCGATCCGGCCCGAGGTCCTGGAGGCCGAGGCCGCTCGGACCCTCCGGCCCGAGGTTGCCGACTACGTCGCCGGCGGCGCGGGGTCGGAGTCGACCGTCCGCGCAAATCTCGAGGAGTTCGATCGGTGGCACCTGCTCCCGCGGATGCTGCGGGATGTCCGCCTCCGGGACCTTCGCACGGAGCTGTTCGGGCGGCCGATCCCGGCGCCGATGCTGCTCGCGCCGATCGGGGCGCTCGGGACCGTGCGGGCCGACGGGGAGCTCGCGGTCGCACGGGCGGCCGCGTCGCTCGGGATCCCGTTCGTCGCGAGTACGCTCACCTCGGCCACGCTCGAACAGATCGCCGCAGCCGCGGAGGAGGGGCCCCGCTGGTTCCAGCTGTACTGGGGGCCGGATCCCGAGCTCAACCTAAGCCTGGTGCACCGGGCCGAGGCGGCCGGGTACTCCGCGATCGTCGTCACGGTCGATACCCGCATCCTCGCCTGGCGCGAGCGGGACCTGTCCCGGGGGTACCTACCGTTCCTCACCGGGGCCGGCATCGGCAACTACCTCGCCGACCCGGTGTTCCTCGCGCGGCTGGAGCGGCCGCCGGCGGACGATCCGGCCGCCGCCATCCGCCGGGCGGCCGCCCAGATCGGCGATCCGTCGTTCACCTGGCGCGAGCTGCGGCTGCTCGCGGACCGCGTCCGGGTTCCCCTCGTCGTGAAAGGGATCCTTCGTCCGCAGGACGCGAACGAGGCGGTCGACGCCGGGGCGAACGGACTGATCGTCTCGAACCACGGCGGCCGACAGGTGGGGGGCAGCGTTCCGGCGCTGCGCGCGCTACCGGCGATCGTCGCGGAGACCGGGGGCCGTACCCCGGTGCTGTTCGACAGCGGGATCCGGCGGGGCTCGGACGTGCTGAAGGCGATCGCGCTCGGCGCCCGGGCGGTCCTCCTCGGCCGACCGTACATCTGGGGTCTCGCCCTCGACGGCGAGGCGGGGGTCCGCGAGGTCGTGCAGAACCTGCTGGCGGACCTGGACCTCACGATGGCCGAGCTCGGCGCCGCCCGACTCGAGGAGATCTCGCGCGAGATCGTGGCGCCCGCGTAGCCGGGCGGGGGCGGTCCTAGTCGGCCGCGCGGGCCGTCGGGGCGGGAGCCGCGGCGCGGCTCGGCTGCTGGAGACTGATGAGCCCGAGGAACAGCAGCAGGATCCCGATGAACTCGGCGTAGTAGAGCGCGATCGGGAACGAAGCGATGTAGAGCGTCCCGCCGGCCCCGAGGATGATCGCGCCCGCGGCCATCAGCAGGGTCTGCCAGCGCCGCGACCGCCGCAGCGAGACCGCCGTGGCGGTCAGCAGGACGATCGTCGCGGGCACCGTCACGAGGGACGAGAGGACGATCAGGTCGATCGGAGGGTTCCCCACGATGATACCCCCCGTCACCATCGAGGTCGGGAGGGGACTGATCGCGCAAGCCGCCGCGACGAGGCCGCAGGCCGCAAGCATGTACGCGGTGTAGGCGCGCTCGACGCGCGGGCTCCCGAGGATCCGGGTCGCCCCGAGCGAGAGCACCCCTACGATCGCGGCTGAGAGGAACACATAGGCCTGGAGGATCCCGCTCGAGACGCTGCCGAGAAAGACGACCGACTCGACGCCCATCGCGGCCGCCGCGAGCGCGAGGCCCGCGCCCCACATCACCTGGGATTGGGAACGGGAGGTGCGGAACCGTACGAGCGCGCGGACCGAGAGGACGACCAGCAGCGCGGTGAGCCCGAGGAGGGAGACCGCGATCGCGATCGACGGCGCGTCCATCGGGTGACGGGGCTGTCGCGCCGGGATTGATACCCCGGTCGTACGGACGGTCCGGACCGCACCCACCGGGATCGGGCGAGCTGAAGCGCGGATCGGCTCTGCCCTGGGGCGGGGACCCATGGCGATCACCCCCGTTCCGAACCTGGTCGACCTCGACGGGCCGGCGCGGGAGCGGGCGGTCCCCGTGGTGCGCGACGGGTTCGAGGGGATCTACCGCTGGCACGCGAAGCGCACGCTCCGGGAGATCGAACGGGTGCGCGCCGCCCAGGCGGCCAGCGGGGAGGTCGTCGGCGTGTCGATGCTCGAGCGGCTGGTGCCGGAAGTGGGCTACGTCTACTATGTGGCGGTCCTCAGCTCTCACCGCCGCCACGGCATCGCCGCGCGGCTGCTCGACGATGCCCTCGCCTGGTTCCGGGCCGAGGGCGTCCGCGTCGTGTACGCCGCCGCCGAGGAGGAGAACGTGGCGTCGATCGGACTCTTCCGGTCCCGCGGATTCCGGGTCGTGGAGCGCGACGAGGCCGGTTATCGCGAAGGGGGGCTCGGCGCGTGGGGGCTCCGCAGCCGGATGCGGATCGTCCATGGGGAGCTGCTCCTGGGGCTCCGACTGGCGCCCGAGCCCGCGGTCCCGGCCGCTCGGGGGGTGACGAGGTTAAGTTAAGGGTGGGGCGTCGCCCGCCCGTGCCCCCCGCATCCGACGCGGCCCCCGGCCCCTCGAGCGGTCTCGGGGACCTCACGTTCGGGCTGGACGCGGACGCCCTCGGCCGACGCGGCCGGGGCGCGCTGCGCCGGGCCCAAGAGGAGATCGACGAGCTCCTGGCCTCCGACGCGAGCCCCACCGTCGAGAACCTCATCGTCCCGCTCGACCGCATCCTCCTCGCGGCGAGCGACGTCGGGCACCACGGTTCGTTCGTCTTCTCGACCCACCCGGACGCCGACGTGCGGACCGCCGGCCGCGAGGTCTCCGAAGCGGCCGAGTCGTTCTTCCACGCGCTCCGGCTCAACGACCGCCTCTACGACCGCCTCGGCCACCTCGACCTCGGCTCGGCGGACCCTCCGACGCGGTTCGCCGTGGAGAAGATGATACGCGAGATGCGGCGCTCGGGCGTCGGGAAGGACCCGGCGACGCGCACGCGCCTCCTCGAGCTCAATCGCGACATCGACTCGACCTCCAACCAGTTCGCGGAGAACATCGCGAAGCTCGTCCGCTGGATCGAGCTCGACTCGGAGGCGCAGCTCGCCGGACTCCCGCCGGACTACGTGGCTGCGCACGCGCCGGACGGGGCCGGCCGCATCCGGATCACGACGCAGTACCCCGACCTGATGCCGGTGCTCACCTACGCCGACGACCCCGACGTCCGGCGGCGCCTGCTTCACGAGTTCATGAACCGAGCCTACCCCGAGAACGTCCCGGTGCTCGAGGCGCTCCTCGCCCAGCGCCACGAGTTCGCGCGCCTGCTCGGCTACTCGAGCTATGCGGCGTTCGCGATCGAGGACAAGATGGTCGCGACGCCGGAATCGGCCCGGGCCCTCCTAGAGCGGGCCCACGGCCTGCTCGAGGCACCGGCGCGGGCCGACCTCGATCGGGTGCTCGCCCGGAAGCGGAAGGACCACCCGGACGCGCGACGGCTCGAGCCCTGGGACTACCGATTCTTCGGCGGAAGCGGCTACTACGACGAAAAGATCCGCCGGGAGGAGTACGGGGTCGATCTGCGGTCCCTCCGCGCGTTCCTGCCCTACGGCGCCGTGCGCGACGGGCTGTTCGGACTCTGCTCGGAGCTGTTCGGCCTATCGTTCCGCCCTGCGCCGGACGCCGATCGGTGCCATCCGTCGGTCGAAGTGTACGACGTCGCGCTCGACGGCGCACCGGTCGGGCGCATCTACCTCGACATGACCCCGCGCGAGGGAAAGTTCGGCCACGCCGCCTGCTTCACGATCCGGGGCGGGCTCGCGGGCATCCAGCTCCCGCAGAGCGCCCTCGTCTGCAACTTCATCGATCCGAAGGTCCGCGCGGAGACGGCGCGGATGGAGTACTCGAACGTCGTCACGTTCTTCCACGAGTTCGGGCACCTCCTCCACAGCCTGTTCAGCGGCCGCCCCGACCGCTGGTTCAACGGCGCGGGGCACCTCGAGTGGGACTTCATCGAGGCCCCGAGCCAGCTGTTCGAGGAGTGGGCCCGGGACCCCGCCACGTTGGCCCGCTTCGCGCGCGATCCCGACTCCGGGGCGGCGATCCCCGCCGAGACGCTGGAGCGGCTGAAGGCGGCCGAGGCGCTCGGCCGGGCGTCACAGTGGCTGCGCCAGTCCGGACTCGCCGCGATCGCGCTCGAGCTGTACGAGTCGGATCCCGCCGGCCGGAACGTCGCGGAGGTCGTGCGGTCGACCTTCGCCCGGTACTTCCCCGAGGGCTTCCCTCGGGAGTACCACTTCGAGACCGGGTTCGGCCACCTCACCGGGTACTCGGCCTGCTACTACACCTACCTCTGGTCCCTCGTGATCGCGCGCGACCTCGTCGGCCCGTTCCTCGAGCGCGGGAACCTGACCGATCCCGAGATCGCCCAGCGGTACGCACGCGAGATCCTGGCCCCGGGGAGCGCCCGGCCGGCCGCGGAGCTCGTCCGAGCGTACCTGGGCCGCGACTTCAACTTCGACGCGTTCGAACGCTGGGTCACCGCGGGGGCCCGCGCGCCCGGCGCCGCGTGAGCCCGAGCTTCAGTCGAACACCCGGTGCGCCCACCGGACCCCGAACGAGATCCAGGCGACCGCCAGGACGCCGGCCAGGACCAGCAACGAGACCAGCACGACCACGATGCTCTGGAAGAGGCTGAACCCGTGCGCCCAGAACGCCACGTAGAGGAGGGTGAAGCTCAGCCACGCGACCGAGCTCGCGATCGAGATCCCGACGGCGAGGCGGATGCGGGAGAGGGCCCCGCCCATGACGTGCCGCGGCCAGTCGGATTCGGGCCAGGAGTCGTCGCTCATCGAGCGGGAACCCGCGGCGAGGGATAAGAAGGAGACGCACGCGGAGTGCGGCCCCGGCGCAACGGCTTTCTGGGCCCCGGGCTCGACCCGGGGACCCCGATGGCGACGAGTGGGCGGGGGCCCTCGCAAACCTTCCACGTCGCGACCGTGCTCCCCGCGCCGCTCGAGTTCGCCTACGGCTGGTGCACCGACTTCCGGCCGGACGATGCGCGACGCGAGAAGGACTCCTACGAGCGGCGCATCCTCTCTCGCACCGCACGACGCGTCGTCTTCGAGAACCTCACCGACGACGCGCACGGCGGCTGGTGGTGGGCCCGCTTCGTGGTCGACCTCCGGCCACCGAACCGGTGGCACGCCGAGAGCGTCGGCTCGCATCGGACGCTCTCGCTCGACTACGAGCTGACGGCGCGGGGGCCCGACCGGACCCGGTTCGACCTGCGCTGGCGTCGCTGGCCGACGGCGATCGGTCCCCGGCGGCTGTCGCGGAAGGCGGAAGAGCGGGCGACCACGCTCGCGTGGCGGAACTTCGCCGCCGCGCTCGGCGCCGACTTCCGGGCGTCCCGGCGCGGACGACGCCGGTGAGTCGCCGCCGACCGGGGTCTACGACTGGAGACTGATCTTCCCGGATCGGCCCATCGAGATCTGGAGCTTCCCGCGGAAGTCCTTCACCCAGCCGTCCGTGATGCGGACCTTCTGCCCCACCGAGTAGCGGGTCGTGTCCTCGCCCCACAGGGTGAGCGTGATCGTCCCCGTGTCGTCCTGCAGGGTCGCGTCGGCGACCTGGGACGGGCCCCGCGCGGTGGTGACGTTGCGGACCGCGCTGATGGCGGTGATGGTCGCGTCGATCGTCGCATTCTGGTTCGCCCGCAGCGTCGCGATTCCGGCCATGGCGGCGGGGGGAGACGGGTCGAGGTTAAACACGTTTGGACACGGGTCCGGGCTCAGGAACCGGGCGGAGATGGGTCGGCCATCTCCTCCTCCTGCTCCAGGTCGAGGAGGTGGCCGAGCTTGCGCTGCTTGGTCTCCATGTACGCCGCGTCGTACCGGTTCGGGGGAACGATGATCGGGATCCGGCCGACGATGTGGACCCCGTGGTCCTGGAGGTCGCGCATCTTGTTCGGGTTGTTGGTCATGATCTGGATCGAGCGGACCCCGAGCGTGCCGAGCATGTGGGCCGCGATGCCGTAGTCCCGCTCGTCGGCGCGGAAGCCGAGCAGCTCGTTCGCCTGGACCGTGTCGTACCCGTCGTCCTGCAGCTGGTAGGCCTTGATCTTGTTGACGAACCCGATCCCGCGGCCCTCCTGGCGCAGGTAGAGCACGATCCCCCGATCCATCTGTCCGATCCGCTCGAGCGACTCGATGAGCTGGTCGCGGCAGTCGCACCTCAGCGAGCCGATGGCGTCCCCGGTGAGGCACTCCGAATGGATCCGCACCGGGACCGCGTCGCCGTCGACGACGTTCCCGTGGATGAACGCCGCGTGCTCCTTCTTGTCGAGGCTGTTCCAGAAGGCGGCGACCTGGTAGTCGCCGAACCGGGTCGGCAGGTTCGCGAGCGCGACCAGCTTGACGCAGATCTCGGGCGCGTCCGCACAGAGGTGGTCCTCGTTCTCCTTGAGGAGCGCGTCGACCACGTCGCGAGGGATCCCCATCGGACGGGTCGAATCCGGAGCCCGATTAAAGGGAACGGTAACCCGGAGGCGACCGCCGGTCGGCCGTCGCCGCGGGCCTCCGGCCGCCGGGGGGCATTCGCCCCCGACCCCAACTCCTTAGTCCCGGGACTCCTTCTCCCGGGCGGAGCGGGGAGGTCCGTGCCGGCCGTCGCGACCGGCGCGCCCGTGCGCGATATGCCGTACGTGGAGTACGACGAGGTCGAAGCGATCTGTGCCGACTGCGGGCGGATCTTCCGCTCGGAGGAGGCCCTCGGGTCCCACCGGGAGGAGGCCCACGCGGGTCTCGACCGGGCCCCCGGCGCGGCGGGGGCGGCGGTCGCCGCGGCGCCTCCGGCCGCCGAGTGTGCTGTCTGCGGACGACGGTTCGATTCGGCCACCACGCTGCGGTCGCACGCGGCCCGAGCGCATCCGCGCTAACGCTTCCGCACGGGGGACGGAAGCTATCCGAGGGCCCGACTAGAGGAGCCGAGCCGGACGGAGGGTGCGCAGCGTGGTCGAGATCGATTGGCCGAGCGTCGCGTTCTGGACGGCGCTCAGCACGTGGGCGCTCGCGACCGGCACGCTCCTGTTCCTCTACCTGCAGACCCACCAGGCCCAGGTGCTCAACTCCGCCAACGCGGTCATGTCGCTCCGCGACAAGTTCGATTCCACGCGGATGCGCTCCGTGCGCCGGCACATCGCGGAGCGCCTGCTCAAGCAGGCGCACGGCGACATCGCCAGCCTCGAGGTCGTCACGTTCTTCGAGCTGGTCGGAACGCTCACCCACCGCAAGATCATGGACGTCGACCTGATCTGGGAGGCGTTCGGTTCGTGGATCGAGGCGTACTGGTGGGGCCTGAGCCACCCGGTCGATTGGGTCGCGCAGCTCCGCCACGATCTCGGGGACCCGCTGATCTTCCACGAGTTCGAGTGGCTCTACGGGAAGATGGTCGAGCTGGACCGCCGGGCGCTCGCCGAGATCGGCGCGACGTTGGGCGACCCGACCGAGGAGGCCTTGCGGATCCTCCGCCGCGAGGCGCTGCTCGAGTCGATCTAGCGCGGGGCTACGGGGCCCGCTCGAACGACCCGAGCCAGGCGTGCCCCTGGACCTCGGGCCACCGGGTCTCGAACCGCTCGGGGCGGATCCAGCGCTTCCGCCACCCGTCCGCGAACGCGCGCTCGAGCTCCTCCGCGCGGACGCGCCGGGGACCGCCCCAGTCGGCCGGCTCCCGCTCGCTGAAGCAGAGGACGAAGTAGCGGCCGCGCGCCCGGAGCACGGCGCGGAGCTCGGCCACGTACCGGGCGCGCTCGTCGTCGGAGAACGTGTGGAACAGCCCGCAGTCCAGGATGGAGTCGAACCGGTCCGGCTCGCGCGAGAGCGCAAGCGCGCTGCCGACGCGGAAGCGCACGGGCCCGGAGTGCGCGGCGGCCTTGCCGCGCGCGAGGTCGATGGCGGTGGCCGAGAGGTCGACCCCCCAGGTCGGATGTCCCTTCTCCGCGAGGAAGTACGCGTTCTCGCCGGTGCCGCAGCCCGCGTCCAGCACGTCCCCCGCGAACTCGCGGGCGGCCTCGAGACGCACCACCGCCGGTTGGGGACGACCGATGTCCCACGGCGGGGTGCCCCGGTACGCCGCGTCGAAGAAGCTCACGACCCGCCCACGTCCCCGGCCGCGTAGCCCATCCGACCGCGAGCTTAACTCGGCGCTTTGGGTCGGCCCGGGCGCCATGACCGCGCCGATCCCGGCGTCCGCGCCCGATCTCGTGGGCCCCGTCTCGATCCTCGACTGGCCGCTCGCCGCGGCCGGCCCGGGGCGCCGAAAGAAGCCCCGTCCGCTCGCCCACGCCCACCTCGAGATCGACCTGCGGCACGAACGGTACGACGAGCCGTCGGTCCCGGTCCTCCGCCAGTTCGAGCGGTTGTTCCGGGAGCGGGAGGTGGTCGAGCCCGCCGACCTCCTGCGGCTGTCGGCAGGCGCCCTGCACGGGCTCGCCTCCCTCGGGTTCACCCGGGTCGACCACTGGGAGATCCAGCCCGGCGGCTGGCTCGCGCTGCCCGAGCCGACCCACCGGGCGATCGCCGAGCCGGTGGGGCACCTTCTGCGGGCGCTCTCGAGCGACCAGTGGCAGCCGCACGCGGGGGCGCGCGAGTTCGCGGTCCGGCTCTCGGGCCCGCCGAGGATGCAGGCCGACCTCGTCGTACGGCGCGTGCACCGCGAGCGCGGCCACTCGATCTCGGTCGACCTGACCGGCACGTTCGCCGAGCGCGACCTGCTCGGGCTCGTGCGCGCGCTCCGCGAGCGGGTGCCCGTTCTGCGGTCCCGCGTGACCGCGTTCCGATACGCCGCGCCGGACCGGTCCGGCCGCGCAGGGTAGATATCCGAGGGGCTCCTGCGTCGGTCGAGGGGGGTCGATGACGCAGTCCCCGGCGGTCGTGGCGCGGACGCTGGACGAGAAGGGCGTCGGGCGCCTCGGGATCGGCGCCGGGCTCGGGTTCGCGGGCGCGCTGTGCACGATCGTCCTGCCGCTCGCGTTCCTCTTCCTAGTGACCGACCTCCATACCGGATTCTTCACGTTCAGCGCCTCGCTCGTCCAGGTCACGAGCGTGCTCGTGCTCGTCGGCGCGATCCTGCTCCTCCTCTCCCTGCTGTTCTACCGACGCGCCTTCGCGGCACTTCGAAAGATCGACGGTCGGTTCACCCCAGCTTCGATCCTCTGCATCCTGGGGTCCCTCGGCTTCCTGATCCTCCTCATCGCCGCCGCGGTCGTGGTCGGCAATGCCTCGAGCCTGATCGCCTGCGCGCACGGCCGGCCGAGCCACGCGCTCTCGTGCCTCGAGAGCGGCACGCCGTTCGGGGCCGTGACGGGCGCGATCGGCTTTCTCCTCGGATGGGTCGGCGGGGTCGGGATCGTGCTCGGGCTCTTCCTGGCGGGCCACCGATTCCGCGCAGGCGCGCTCACGGGATCGGCCGCGGTCTACGCGATCCTGCTTGTGGTGCTGCTCGTCCCGTTCGCCGGCCTCGTGGTCGCGCTGCCGGATCTGAGCGTCCTGATCGTGCTCGCCCCGCTGTTCGCCGTCATCGCCCCGGCCCTCGCCCTGTCCGGGGCGGGCAAGACCCGAACGGCGATGGGGCTCGGCTGACCGGGACCGCCTACTTGCGGACGACCACCTGGACGTCGGTGCGCGCCCACGCGCGCGCGACCCGCCACGGATCGCTCTCGTAGACCTCGCGGTACGTGCCGACCGAACGGATCGTCCGGTCCTTCTTCCGCCACCGCAGCCAGTCGGTCACCCCGTGGTAGACGACGGACGGCGACACGACGCTCGGATCGAACACCACGCTCGCGACCGTCGCCGCGGGATAGGTCCGCACGTGGACGGCGCCGTCGGAGCGGGCGGCGCCCCGCACCTCGATCGCGACCTCCCACGTCCGCGTGGCCGGCTCCCGGAAGATCCAGCGACCCGTCGAGAGACCCCGGCTTCGGGCCCACGCGGCGATCCGGTCGAACTGGGCCCGGATCTTGCGCTCGTTCCACGGCCCCTTCCACGAGATCGTGGCGACGCGCACCGCGGGGACGCGCTTCATCCGGAACTCGACGACCATGCGGCCACCTCGACCGGGGTAAGTCGCCCTAGGAGATAGACCGTGCGACGTGGGGAGCGGCCGCCCGGGCGC
>DATJRX010000070.1:0-17199 GCA_035504395.1 Thermoplasmata archaeon
GTGCCGGGGGCGCCCGAGGGGACCATCCACATCTCCAAGGCGAAGGACGGGTACACCGAAGCGCTGTCCGACGTCTTCGCGGTCGGTGACGTGGTCCTCGCCCGGGTGCTCCAGTCGCATCCGTCGGTCAAGCTCTCCACCGCGGCGCAGAACCTCGGCGTGATCTCGGCTCGGTGCCAGGTCTGCCATGCGCTGCTCCAGCGCTCCGGACACGGCCTCACGTGCCCCCGGTGCGGCCACGAGGAGAGCCGCAAGCTCGCCCAGGGCGAGCTTCCGCGCGCTCCGGGCACGGATGGACGCCCCGAGCACTGAGCCGGAGCGCCGGCTCGCGGCGCTCGTCCGCGCCCACAACCGCTGGCGCGGTACCGAGGTGTTCAACCTCCAGGCGAGCGAGAACGCCCTCTCGCCCACCGCACGCCGGTATCTCGCGAGCGACCTCGCCGGGCGCTACACGCTCCCCGTCTCGACCGTCTTCAAGGGAGAGACGATCGACAACAGCTACACCGGGACTCGGTACACGGATCAGATCGAGCGCGTCGCGAACGAGGCGGCCGCTCGGGTCTTCCGCGCGCGCCACGCCACCACCCGGCCCCTCTCCGGACATCTCGCCGCCCTGTCGGTCCTGGTGCCGTTGTTCCCGGCACGGGCGCGGCTCCTCGCGATCCCCCCGGAACAGGGAGGGTACGACGGCTACGCCCCGGGCTTCGTTCCGGCGATGCTCGGTCACACGGTCCGGCCGCTGCCCGCCGACGGGCCGGGCGGGGCGGTCGACGCGGAGACCGCGGTCGCGACGATCCGCCAAGAGCGTCCGAACGCGGTCGTGCTCGGCCAGAGCTTCTTCCTGTTCCCGTACCCGCTCCGGCCCATCGCCGAGGCGGCGCACGACGTCGACGCGCTCGTCCTCTACGATGCCTCGCACGTGCTGGGGCTGATCGCCGGGGGCGAGTTCCAGGACCCGCTCCGGGAGGGAGCGGACGTGGTCTTCGGCAGCACGCACAAGTCGTTCCCCGGGCCCCAGGGCGGGATCGTGGTCACGGATCGCGAGGATCTGTTCGGCCAGCTCGACCCCGCGCTGGTGTGGCGGGTGTTCGACAACGCCCACTGGAACCGGATCGCGGCCGTCGGACAGACCTTGCTCGAACTCGAGCGATGGGGCGGCGAGTATGCCCGCGAGGTCGTGGCGAACGCCCAGGCGCTGGGGCGCGAGCTCGACGCCCGCGGTTGGCCGCTGGTCGCCCGCGAGATCGGCTTCACCCGCTCCCACCAGCTCCATACGGACGCGGCCCGCTTCGCCGCCGCGGCCGGGGCCGGCCCCGGCGCCGTCGCCCGGCGCCTGGAGCGCCAAGGCCTCCTCCTCGATCTCGTCGGACGGGTCGGAGTGGCGGAGGCGACCCGGTTGGGCCTGCGCCCGACGGACATGCCGCACCTCGCCGACCTCCTCGCACGGGCCGGGCTCCGCGGCGAGCGGGTCGGCCCCGAGGTCCGGAGCTGGCGCCGTTCGTTCCCCTCGCTGCGCTTCCGATAGGCCCGGGGGCTCCGTGGACGCAGCACGTCAGGCCGACCGTCCCCGGCCGATCGCGCTCACCGGGACGCCGGGGACGGGCAAGAGCCGGGTCGCCCGGTCCCTTGGGGCGCGCTGGCGCGTGAGCGAGGTCGGCGACCTCGCCCGGTCCGCCCACACCGCGCGCGGTGCGGGCCGCGCGGTGGAGGTCGACCTCCGCGGGCTCGACCGGTGGCTCGACCGCCATCCGGCGGAACGGCCCGACCTCCTCGTCGGTCACCTCGCCCACCTGCTCGACGTCGACGGGGCGATCGTGCTCCGCTGCCGGCCGACCGAGCTGCGCCGGCGACTCGCCCGCGCCCGGCGGGGCGGGCCCCGGGACCGGCAGGCGAACGCGATCGCGGAGGCGGTGGACCTCGTGCTGCGGGAGTCGCTCGATCGTCGGCTCCGGGTCTGGGAGATCGATACGACGCATCGTCCTCCGGATCAGGTCGCCCGCGCCGTCGAGCGGATCCTCCGCGACCGGCCGACGCCGGCGCGCCCCCGGGTCGACTGGCTCGCCGATCCCGAGGTCACCGCGCATCTTTTGGACCGGCCGAGCTAGCCGGCGCCGATGGTGCTGGAGGGCTACCGGGCCCGAATCCAGCCGTACGTCTCCCGGGTCGGCCGCCCGTTCCACGGATGGACGCCCGGCCAGCTCAGCGCGACCGCGCTGCTGCTGGCGATCGCGGCGGCGGGGATCGCGGCGCTGGTCCACTGGACCACGCCCCTCCTGTTCCTGCCGGTGGCCGTGCTGATCTTCCTCACCGGCCTGTTCGACGTTCTCGACGGCGAGGTCGCCCGGGCGACCGGACGGACCTCGGTTCGCGGCGACTTCCTCGACCACGTCGTCGACCGCTACGCCGACCTCGTGATCGTGATCGGGATCGCGGCCTCGGGATTCGCCAACCCGATCCTCGCGCTGCTCGCGCTCGCGAGCCTGCTGCTGACCAGCTACATGGGCACCCAGGCCCAGGCGGTCGGGCAGGGCCGGCTCTATGCGGGCCTGCTGTCGCGCGCCGACCGTCTGGTCGTGCTGGCGGTCGCGACGTTCCTGGAGTTCGACTGGTCCCTCCCGTGGCCGTGGGCCCCGAGCGCCCCCTGGGAGAGGTTCCACCTGTTCGGGATGGGTTTCACCGTGATCGACGTCGCGTTCCTCTACTTCGTCATCGCGGGGCAGTGGACCGCGATCGCCCGGGCGCTCCGGGTGTACCGCGCGCTCCCCCCGGCGCCGTAGGGGGTCCGGGCTCGCCTTCCATGACCCGGCCCCCTTTCCACCGGTAGTACTGTAGCGGGTGGCGCAGGTCGGGACGGAAGCAGAGCTCGTCGCGCTCCCGGTCGATCGGACGCTCGGACGACGGGTCGCCCTCCCGGAAGCAGAGGCCGTGGCTGCGGAGCGTGTCGCACTCGGGCGGCGTGTAGCCCTGCCCGCCCCCGTGGTGCGTGATGTGCTCGACCTGGTAGCGGGTGACCGACTCGTCGAAATCGGGCGCCCCGCGGTAGGCGTCCACGATCGTCTCGAAGTCCGCGCCGGCCCGGTGGAGGAAGGCCGCGAGGCAGAAGCGGCCCGCGTGCGACAGGTTCTCGCCGGCCTGCAGCATCCTCCGCATCTTCCGGATGCAGGGCGGGAACAGCTCCGGTCGGACCGAGCCCCCGGCCGCGCCGCCGCGCGCGACGGGAGCCGGGCTCCGCTCGGCCAGCGTCCGCAGCAGGTCGGCCTCGCGCTCGCGCACGCGCTCCCGCACGTCCTCCGCGAGCGGCAACGCCATCGCGAGGCGGAGCCGGATCGCCTCCTGCACCAGCCGCGCTGCCCGGACCCGACCGACGGTGACACGACCCGCGGCGACCGCCTGGCGGCTCAGACGGAAGTCCGCCTCGCGGATCGGCACGGAGAGACGGAGGTAGTCGACGAGCGGGAGCGCGATCCGGTCCGGGCCCACCGGGTCGGCCGCGAAGCCGAGGCGTCGTGCGACCTCGACGAGCTCGTCGGCGGGCACCTCCGCGAGTCGGGCGTAGGTCCGCTTCGCCTCCGCGACGGCCCATCGGCGGAGCGCCGCGGGCGACGGCGCGGCCGCGAGCACGATCTGGGCGAAGAGGAACGAGAGGTACCGCTCCTCGCCCCCGGCGCGGTCGAGCTCCCCCACATCGCGAGTGGCGCGGGGGTCGTCCGCGGCGGCGAGGACGCGCGCCGCCCCGATGGCGCGCGGCCGCGTGTAGGCGGGGTCCTCGAGGAGGCCCCGGACGGAGACCCGGTCCTCGCCGAGGAGCGCCTCGGCCCCCGGTAGGAACGGGTACGCCGCGAAGAGCGAGCGGGCGTCTAGAGCAGCCGGGGCACGATGAACTGCCATGCGAGCAGGACCAGGACCAGGAGCGACGAGGCGGTGACCGCCCTCGTCCCGAACTCGTCGAGCCGAGCGGCCGACCACCCGGCCCGGAACCGAGCCGCGACCGAGGCGGCGAAGTCGCGGAAGAGGAGCCCGCCGTCCAGCGGGACCAGCGGGAGCGCGTTCGACAGTCCGAGCAGGAGGTTCATCCACGCGAGCCAGTACAGCACGTTCGCCCCGATCCAGAATCCGGTGGGGTTCGCGCCGGCGAGCGGGCCGGTGAGGTGGAAAAAGTCCATCGTCGTCCCCTGGATCGGCTCCAGCGTCGCGAGCGGCAGGACCAGCCAGTCGACCGAGCCGACGAGCGGGCCCGAGGAGCTCGTCCACGGCGCGACGAGCGTCGTCCGAAGATCCGAGGGGGTGAGGTACGACACCGCGACCCCCAGGAATCCGCGGCCCGCGACCGTCGGGCTCGCCGCGAGGCGCACGTTGAGGCTGACCACGTGACCGGCGCTCGCCGAGTAGAATTGCACGTTGACCGTTTCGTTCTCGGTGGTGTTCGCGAGGGCGCCCTCGAAGAGGTCGATCGAGGTCGTCGCCGTGCCGTTGATCGACGTGATGATGTCCCCGGGGGCGATCGACGCGTTCGCGGCCGGGGTCCCGGCCTGGACGACGGCGACGCCGACCCCGTTGGCGTTCGGGGCGACCGAACCTCCGACGAGGAGCGAGAGCGCGACGAAGAAGGCCACCGCGAGCGCGAAGTTCGCGAGCACGCCCGCGGCGGCGACCCGGTCGCGCTTGCGACGGGGCGCGGCCTGCATGTCGTCGTCGTCCTGCTCGACGAACGCCCCGACCGGGACCACGCACCAGAGCACGCCGATCGTCTTCACGCCGATCCCCTGCGAGCGCGCGACGACGCCGTGGGACAGCTCGTGGAGCACGACCCCCACCACCAGCGCCAGGATGCCGTAGCCGACCGGGATGATCGGGTTGATCCCGGGAAGGCCGAGCGCCTCGGAGACCGGCGGCGCGGTCGACGGGTTGAGCCGGAGCGCGATCACCGCGTCGAACAGCAGCAGGACGACGATCCCGGCCATCGCGATCGCGGCGAGGGCGATCCCGACGTCGGAGGCGACGGTCCAGAACCGACGGAACCGGGCCCATCGCTCGAGCGCCGACCGGCCGCGCTTCGTCTTGATCATCAGCGCGGGACCCATCAGGGTCAGCGGATGATCCGGGCCGATGCGACCGGAGCGGTAGAGCAGGTAGACGATGACCCCATACGCCGCGATGACCAGCAGCGCGATCTCGTAGCCGAGGTACGGATCCAAGTGTGTCCCGAAGTGGGACCACGCCCGGACGTAATAGGCTCTCCTCGCGCCGCCGCGGCAGGAGGGTAACCATATGCCTCCCCTTGCTCCCTAGCATCGGCACCGATGCGCCCGCGCACGATCCTCGCCGTCGGGCTCGTCGCGCTGATGGTGGTCTCGGCGTGGGGCGCGCTCCCTACTGGCGCGGGCGGGCGGAGTCCCGCCCCGATCGCGTCGATCCCGCCGCAGGCCCTCGCGACCGACCCGTTCGCGGCCGAATCCCGGACGGAGATCGCCCCGGGGCTCTCGCTGAGTCCTGGGGAGCGCTCCGTCGGCCCGACCAACGGCTCCGCACCGATGGAAGTGGCCGTGGGTCTCGCGCCCCAGGATCCCGTGGGGTTGGTCGAGTTCCTGAACGAGCTGTACGCTCCCGGGTCCGGAGAGTTCCGAGCGTTCCTGTCGCCCGCCCAGCTCGCCGACCGGTACGGGGCGGCTCCGGCCTCCCTCGCGGCCGCTCGCTCGTACTTCGAGGGGTTCGGGCTCGACGTGACCGTGAGCCCGGACCGCCTGCTCCTGGACGTGAGCGGACCCACGTCCTCGGTCGGGAGGGCCTTCAACACGACGTTCGACGAGCTCCAGGATGGGTCGGGGACCCCATTCGTGAGCCACGCGACGCCGGCCTCGCTGCCCTCGGACCTCCCGTGGACCGGGGCGCTCGGGCTGGGCGACGCCGACGCGATCCACCCCGCGGTCGCCGCCGCGGGGAGCGCGGCGATCGCCGGCCCGGCCGCCTCGTGCGCCAGCTCGGGCGGCATCGTCCCGTGCCAGGTGTGGGGCGCCTACGACCTTGCGGACGACGAGGCGAACGGGACCGACGGCGCGGGCGAGACGATCGGCGTGGTCGACACCTACGACGCGGCCGAGCCCGCGTCCCAGCTGGCGGCCGACCTCGGCTCGTTCGACGCGGACTTCGGCCTGCCGACCCCGACGGTCCGCTTCCTCTATCCGGTCTCCACCTCGGGGGACCTCAACTCGACCGACACCGGATGGGGGTTCGAGGAGGCCCTGGACCTCGAGTGGTCGCACGCGATCGCGCCCGGCGCCGCCATCGACATGACGTTCTCACCGAACGCCGGCGTCGGGCTCTACGAGGCGGTCGACGACCTCGTCGCCCGGGACCTCGTCAACGTGATCTCGCTCAGCTGGGGGGAACCGGACGTCGGCGTCTTCAACGCCTACGCGGGGGCGTGCTCCGCCGCGTGCAACGCGAGCACGGACGGCTCCTACTCGGTGCTGAGCCCGGTGCTCGAGTTCGCGGCGGCGGAGGGGATCAGCGTCTTTGCCGCGACGGGCGACTGCGGCGCGGCCGATGGCACCAGCGGCGTGTCGACCAACTATCCCGCGTCCGATCCGTACGTGACGGGCGTCGGGGGGACCCAGCTCTCGGTCTCGGCGACGGGGGTCTGGGAGAACGAGACCGGATGGAACGGCAACCGGACCGGCGCGACGCCCCCGGGCTGCGAGAACCAGGGGGGCTCGGGCGGCGGGTACTCACCGTTCCCCCGACCGTACTGGCAGTACGGTCCCGGGATCCCGTCCGGCGCGAGCCGGGCGGATCCCGACGTGGCGGCGGTGGCGGCGCCCGGCGTCGACATCGTCTACGGGGGCGCGGTCGGTGGGGTGGAGGGAACGAGCGTCGCCACGCCGATCTGGGCCGGGATCGCGGCGATGGCCGACCAGCAGCACGGCGCGGAGCTCGGATTCCTTGACCCCAGCCTCTACGGCATTCTCCAGCACGGGTCGTACGCGACGGACTTCCACAACATCACGAGCGGGAACAACGGGTACCGGGCCTCCGGGGACTGGAGCGCCGTGACCGGCCTCGGCTCGCCCAACGCCGGAGGGGCCCTCATCGCGGACCTCGCTTCGACCCCGGTCGGCTTCTCGTCGCTCGCGATCTCGCTCACCGCGAGCCGGGTCGCGGGTCCGGCGCCGCTCTCGGTCACGTTCTTCGCCAACGCCACGGGCGGGAGCGGTGCCGATGCGATCGAGGGCGTCGACTTCGGCGACGGGACCGCGGCTCCGACGACCGCGGGCGAGGCCGCCCACATCTACGCGAGCCCCGGGGTCTACCCGGCCCAGGCGTACGTGTTCGACG
Organism: Thermoplasmata archaeon; assembly: GCA_035504395.1. GTDB lineage: Archaea > Thermoplasmatota > Thermoplasmata > Lutacidiplasmatales > UBA184 > Lutacidiplasma. Next base: position 7,333 of record DATJRX010000070.1, read on the forward strand.
GTTCCGACAACGTCTCCGACTCGATCCCGATCGCGATCGTGGTCGGCGGCGGGAGCACGCTCTCGGTGACCCTCGCCGCCTCGAACGACACGCCGTCCGCGGCGTCGACCGTGGAGTTCACGGCCGCGGCGGCCGGGGGAACGGGAGCCTACACCTACGACTTCTCGTTCGGGGACGGGACGTTCCTGAACAACACGTCCTCGCCGGTCACGGACCACGCCTACCCGGCGTACGGCGGGTTCTGCGCCGTCGTCATCGCCGGGGATGCCGGCTCGCCGCCCGACGGCGGCGAGTCGGAACCGGTGGCGATCGCCGTCGACGGCGCGCCGGTGCCGACCTGCCCGCTCGCCCGAGGGACGCTGACGCTCGCCGCGGCGAGCGACGTCGGAGTTCGGGATGCGCCGGCGGACTTCCCGGGTCTGTTCACGATCTCGGGCGGCGCGGGCGGGTTCACCGAACAGCTCGCGTCGAGCGATCCGTACGTGGCCGCCTGCGACCGCGCGATCTTCCGCACTCCGGGCCAGTACCAGGTGACGATGTTCGTCAACTCGACCACCGAGGGAGACCTTCGGGCGACCACGAACGTCACGGTCGCGGCGCCGCTGGAAGCGCAGTTCGACGTCGCCCCGACCCCGGATCCGGGTCCGCCCCTTCTGCTGGTCGGCAGCGCGGACGTGAGCGGCGGGTACGGCGTCAACTCGACCCGCTGGACCCTCGGGAACGGCCTGGTGGAGAGCGGGAACTCGATCACCGGACAGTATGCCCAGGCCGGGGTGTACTGGCTGGTCGTCGACGTCTCCGACCAGGGGTTCGGGAACGCGAGCGAGGCGTTCCTGGTCGACGTCGGAGCCCTGGAGGAGCCGATCGCGGCGACCGTCGCACCGGCCGTGAACGCGCCGTCGGGGGCGACCGTGCAGTTCAACGTGACCGATCTTCCCGCCACCGGCGGGCCGTTCGGGTTCGACTGGGACCTGGACGGCGCGGCGGCGGCCTACGCGGCGAACTTCTCCCGGACGTTCTACGCACCGGCGGAGAGCGCCCCGACGTTCGCTCTCAGCGGCTCGCTCTCGGTGGTCGCACCGGGGACCGGCGCCTCGGAATCCGTGGCGTTCTCGTTCGGCGGCTTCTTCGCGGTCGAGCCGGGGGGCTTCGTCCCGTCGGGCGACGCGCTCGTCCTGACCGACTCGACCGGCCCATCCTTAGGGATGCCGCCGCTCTCGTGGTCCGGGAACGCGACCGTCTCGGGGCCGGGGACGACCGAGGTCGCGTGGGACTTCGGCGACGGTCTGCGGGCGGGCGGCGCCGCGGTCTCCACCACCTTCGCGACCGCGGGCAACTTCACTGTGCAGGTCGAGGCCACGGACTCGTGGGGGGACTCCGCATGGGACGACCATGGGGTGGAGGTCTCGACGAGCCCGTTCTCCGTCGACGTGGCCGCGACCCCCGAGAACGGGACGCCGCCCCTCGAGGTGCAGTTCTCCGTGACCGTCGCCGGCGGCGTGCCGCCGTTCGCCTACGCGTGGGACTTCGGGGACGGCACGACCTCGGACGCCGCGAACGCGAGCCACTCCTACGCGGGCGTCGGGACCTACTCCGCCGAGCTGTCGGTCCGCGACGCGCAGGGGGTCTCGGTGCAGCGATCGGTCTCGATCCGCGTCGGGCTCGCCCCCGCGACGGGCGGCGAGGTCAGCGGGCTCGAGCTCGCGGCGCTGTTCGCCGCGGTGGGCGCCGGCACGGGGGGCCTCGTCGCCACGATCTGGCGGCGACGCGACCCCCCGCCTAGCCCTTGACCACGCCGAGGGGCACGAGGCGCGCCACGCGCCGGGTGAGCCCCGCGCCCTCGGCGACCCGGACCACTTCCTCGACGTCCTTGTAGGCGCCGGGCGCTTCCTGCGTCACGCCTTCGCGCGAGCTCGAACGGACCACGATGCCGCGCCCGGCGAGGCCCCGCGTGACCTCGTCGTAGCGGAACGCCCGCTCGGCGGCGTGGCGCGAGAGGCGGCGGCCGGCGCCGTGGCACGACGAGCCGAACGACCGCTCCATCGAGGTCGGGAGACCGGCGAGCACGTAGCTCGCGGTGCCCATGTCGCCCGGGATCAGCACCGGCTGACCGAACGGCCGGTACGGCGCCGGGACCTCGTCGCGGCCCGCCGGGAACGCCCGCGTCGCCCCCTTGCGGTGGACGAGCACCCGCTTCCGACCGCCGTCGACCGAGTGCTCCTCGACCTTCGCGATGTTGTGGGCGATGTCGTAGACGACCGCGAGATCGAGCTCCTCGTCCGGTCGCGCGAAGACCGAGGAGAAGGCGCGGCGGACCCCGGCCGTGATCGCCTGGCGGTTCGCCCAGGCGAAGTTCGCGCCCGCGGCCATCGCCGTGAGGTAGCGCTGCCCTGGCTCCGACTCCACCGGCGCGCACGAGAGCTGCCGGTCGACGAGCGTGATCCCGCGACCGGCGAGGTCGCGGTCCATCGCCTGGATGTAGTCCGTGGCGACCTGGTGACCCAGCCCCCGCGAGCCGGTGTGCAGCATCACGACCACTCGCCCGGGGACGAGGCCGAGCGCCTCCGCGAACGGGGCATCGAACACCGTTTCGACCGCCTGGACCTCGAGGAAGTGGTTCCCCGAGCCGAGCGAACCGAGCTGCTTCAGGCCCCGCTGGCGCGCGCCGTCGGAGACCGCGGCGGGATCCGCCCCGGCCATGCACCCCTCCTCCTCCTGGACGGGGAGGTCCGCGCGCCGGCCGAGGCCGTGCTCCACGGCCCACCGGGCGCCGCCCGCCAGGACCTCGTCGACCTCGGCCCGGGAGAGACCCCGGCCCCCGCGCGCGCCGACGCCGCTCGGCACCTCGTGATAGAGCCGGTCGACCAGGGCCGCGAGGCGGGGCCGCACCTCGTCGACCGTGAGCGACGAGCGAAGGAGGCGGACCCCGCAGTTGATGTCGTAGCCGATCCCGCCGGGCGAGACGACCCCCTCGTTCAGATCGAACGCGGCGACGCCCCCCACGGGGAAGCCGTACCCGAAGTGGATGTCGGGCATCGCGAGCGCGTGCTCCTGGATCCCGGGAAGCGTCGCGACGTTCGCGAGCTGCCCCAGGGACGGATCGCCCGACACGCCCCCGAGCAGCGCGTCGTCGGAGAACAGGAGGCCCGGGACGCGCATCCCGGCCGACTCGTCCCGCGGGATCTCGAACGTGAACTCGTCCCGGCGGACGAGCGCGGGGACGGTCGGCATGGCGGGCGCCCATCCCCGTGCCCTATTTTATAGGGGCCCCGGCGCCGGCCGCTCGGGGCCAAACGAGATACGCCGCCGCCGCCCTCGTCGCGGCGGAGGACGCGGCCGTGCAGTTCCGGACCTGGCTCACGTTCGTGAACCTGGGCGCGTTCATCTCGGCGCTCCTCGTCTTGGAACTGCTCCCGCAGTACGCGGCGTTCGCGTTCTACGCCCTGGTCGCGTGGATGCTCGTGAGCCTCGTGCTGCTCTACCGGCCCGGCGGGAGCCGGACCGGGGGCCCGTCGGCCACGACCGGGATCACGGTCTCCCCGGACGCGCCGCTCGCGTCCACGACCCAGCCGCAGCACGCGAGCTCGTTCGGGTTCTGCATCTACTGCGCCGCGCCGATCGAGCCCGGGACGGCGCGCTGCCCGGCGTGCAAGCACGTGCTTCCGCACCTCGCGTGAGGGGGGCCCGGTGACCGACGGGTTCCTCGCGCGCGTGCCGTTCCCGATCATGGTCGTCGTGATCGCCATCGTCGCGCTGGCGGTCGAGTTCGCCGGGTTCGAGGCGAAGCTGGGCGCGTGGTCGCTCGTGCTGCTCGTGATCCCGGGCGCCCTTGCCGCGGTGTACTTCACGGCCTACGTGCGGCTGCCGTACGAGCCCCCGCCGGCGCGATCGCGGCCGGTCGCGGCGCCGCCCATGCTCGAGGACGAGGAGTTCGTCGATCCCGTGGAGGAAGCCGACCGATTGGAGCAAGGGGCCGGCGGCGCCGAAGGCGACGCGGGCGCCCCGCCGAGCGAACCTCCCTCGGGCGATCCGTCCCCGCCGGAGCCCGACCCCGCTCAGTCAGGCACGACGTAGAGGAGCGGCTCTTTCGCGCGCGCGTTGGCTCCGGTGCGGGTCCTAAGGACGCGGACCGAACCGTCGATCGGGCTCGCGATCTCGTTCCGCATCTTCATCGCCTCGAGAACGAGCAGCACGTCGCCCTGGCGCACGCGCTGGCCTTCCGTCACGCGCAGATCGATCACCTTGCCGGGCATCGGGGGCACGATGGCGTGCCCTCCGGGGGCCGGAGGTACGGCGGGCGCCGACGGAGCAGGGGCCGCCGCGGCCGGCGCCCCGCTCGCGGCCGCGATGGGGACCGCACGGGTCTCGGAGCGCTCGATCTGGACGGGTGCCCGCTCCCCGTTCACGTCGACCGGGCCGGGCGGATCGGCGAAGTGCTCCGGCCAGTTCTCGACCACCGCGCGTTCCCCCGCGATCTCGAGCTCGACGAGCGTCGCCGTGCGGCGCACGACCGTCACCGGATATCGGTGCCCGTCGATCGTCACGGCGTCGCCGGCGTCGGAGACCTCGACGGTGGCCCGCTTACCATCCCGTTCGACGACGATTCGCATCGACCCACCTCCGCTGCGCTTGGTGGTGCGCCCGGCCCTCGTGGGCCCAGGCGTCGAGTCCGCGAGCGCCGGCGATGGCCGTCGGGGCCGCGGCCGGGGGTGGGGGGGCGCGCAGGGCCGCGACGACGCCGAGCGCGGCCTGGGCCAGCACGTCGGAGGTGAGGCCGGCGTCGAGCGCCGTGCGGTACGACCGGTACACGTCGGGGAACATCGCGAACGACAGCGCGTCGGCCGTCCCCGCGTCCGGCGTCAGCGCTCGTACCTCCGAGAGCGCGCGGTCGAACTCGGGCGGGAGCCGGTCCGCGGGACGCCCCTCGATCGCCGACCCACCGTTGACCACCTTTGACCGGAGCGCGGGATCGATCGGTGCCGGCGGGGAGCCGTAGAGCCCGAGGACGTAGTCCCGGACCTCCTTCGTGATCGTCCGATACCGTTCTCCCGTGAGGACGTTCACCACCGCCTGGACCCCCACGATCTGGCTGGTCGGGGTGACCAACGGCGGATAGCCCAGGTCCGCCCGCACCCGGGGCACCTCGGCGAGGACCTCGGGGAGGCGGTCGAGCGCCTCCTGCTCGTGGAGCTGCGACAGAAGGTTCGAGAGCATCCCGCCCGGGACCTGGTGGAGGAGGATTCCCGGGTCGGTCTGGAGGGACCGCAGGTTGAGGAGCGGGCGGTACCGGTCGAGGACCTGGGCGAAGTAGCCGGCCAGCTCGGCGAGCGCGGCGAGGTCGAGCTTCGGATCGTACGGCGTGCCCCGGAGCGCGCCGACGAGCGTCTCCGTGGGAGGCTGGCTGGTCCCGCCCGCGAACGGGCTCAACGCGGCGTCGACCGCCGTCGCGCCGGCCTCGGCCACCGCGAGGCAGGTCATCCCGGACATGCCGCTCGAGGAGTGGGTGTGCACCACAACCGGCAATCCGACCTCGCGCACGAGCGCCCGCACGAGCTCGCCGCCCCGGGTCGGCGGCATGAACCCGCCCATGTCCTTGACGCACAGCTCGGTGGCGCCCAGCTCCGCGAGGCGGTGGCCGAGGGCCACGAACGCCTCGAGCGTGTGGACGGGGGACTCGGTGTAGCAGATCGTGCCCTGCGCCCGGCCGCCGGACCGGTTCACGGCGTCCAGGGCGACCTCCATGTTCCGCGGGTCGTTGAGCGCGTCGAACACCCGGAAGATCTCGATCCCCTGCCGAGCGGACTCGGCCACGAACTTGCGGACGAGATCGTCCGCGTAGTGCCGGTACCCGACCAGGTTCTGGCCCCGCAGCAGCATCTGGAGCGGGGTCCGGGGCATCGCGCGCTTCAGGAGCCGCAGGCGCTCCCACGGATCCTCCCGGAGGAAGCGCAGGCAGACATCGAAGGTCGCGCCCCCCCAGACCTCGAGGCTGCGGTACCCGATCGCGTCGAGTCGCTCGGCCGCCGGTAGCATGTCGCGGGTCCGCATCCGCGTCGCGATCAGCGACTGGTGACCGTCGCGCAGGACCGTCTCGGTGATGCCGACCATGGGACGCTCTGGCCCTACAGCGGGATGTTCCCGTGCTTGCGCGCCGGTCGATCGTCCCGCTTGGTCGCGAGCATGCGGAGGCCGGCGACGAGCCGGGTCCGCGTCTCGGCCGGATCGATGACGTCGTCGATGTAGCCGCGCTCCGCGGCGAGGTACGGGTTGAGGAACTCCGCCCGGTACTCGTCGGTGAGCCGGGCGCGCAGCCGGTCCCGCTCGGCGCCCGAGGCCCGGTCGAGGTCCCGGCGGTAGAGGATGTTGACCGCGCCCTCCGCGCCCATCACCGCGATCTCCGCGGTCGGCCACGCGAGGTTCAGGTCCCCTCCGAGGTGCTTCGAGCACATCACGTCGTACGCCCCGCCGTACGCCTTGCGGAGGATCACGGTCACGAGGGGGACCGTCGCCTCGGCGTACGCGTAGAGGAGCTTCGCGCCGTGGCGGATGATCCCCCCGTGCTCCTGCGCGGTCCCCGGCAGGAAGCCCGGGACGTCCACGAACGTCACGAGGGGGAGGTTGAAGGCGTCGCAGAACCGGACGAACCGCGCTCCCTTCGTCGAGGCGTTGATGTCGAGCGTGCCGGCGAGCGCCGCGGGGTTGTTCGCGACGACCCCGACCGGGTGACCTTCCAGCCGGGCGAGGCCGATCGCGAGGTTGGGGGCCCACTCCGGTTGCACCTCGAGGAACGAGCCGACGTCGAGCACGCGCTCGATCACCCGGTGGACGTCGTAGGGCGCGTTCGCGTCCTCGGGCACGAGCGAGACGAGCTCCCGGCCCGCGGAGTCCGGCGGGGCTGCCGCGGGAGCGACCGGCGGGTCCTCGAGATTGTTCAGCGGCAGGTACCCGAGGAGCCGGCGGGCGAGCGCGATCGCGTCGCGGTCGGTCGCGGCCGTGAAGTGCGAGACCCCGCTCAGCGTCGCGTGCGCGGCCGCGCCGCCGAGCGCTTCCATCGTGACCTCCTCGCCGGTGACGGCGCGGACGACGTCCGGGCCGGTGATGAACATCTCGCCGGTGCCCTGCGCCATGATCACGAAGTCGGTGATCGCCGGTGAGTAGACGGCGCCGCCGGCGCACGGGCCGAGGATGAGCGACAGCTGCGGGACGACGCCCGACAGGATCACGTTGCGGAAGAACACCTCGCCGTAGCCGCCCAGGCTCATCACGCCCTCCTGGATCCGGGCCCCGCCCGAGTCGTCGAGACCGACGATCGGGACCCCGGCCTTCCGGGCCGTCTCCATGATCTTGACGATCTTCATCGCGTGGGCCTCGCCAAGGGCGCCGCCGAACACCGTCGCGTCCTGGGCGAACGCGCAGACGGGGCGGCCGTCGACCTCGCCCCAGCCGGTGACCACGCCGTCGCCGGGCGGCCGTCGCTCCGCGAGCCCGAACTTGTCGACCCGGTGCGTCACGAACGGGTCGATCTCGGTGAACGAGCCCGGGTCGAAGAACGTCTCGAGCCGCTCGCGGGCGGTGAGCTTGCCGGCGGCCCGGTGCTTGTCGACCCGCTCGGCGCCGCCGCCCTCGCGGGCCTGCCGCTTCAGCACGTTCCACCGGTCGAACGCCTCGCTCATGATGCCTCCATCGTGAGGTCCCCCGCGCGGAACGGGACGAGCGTGCCCTCGACCTCGAGCAGCAGGGCGCCGTCGTCGGCGACGGAGCGGATCCGCCCCCGGGTCTCGCCATCGACGGCGCCGATCCGCCCCACGCCGTAGAGGAGTGCGCGCACCGTCCTCAGCTCCGCGTCCGACCCCCCCGGACCCTCGAGCGCCACGGACGCCCGGAGCGCCGCGGCGACCGCGGCCTCCTCGACCTCCCCGACCGCGGGCGGGTCCGAAGTGAGCTCGCTCAGCGCCACCGGGGCGACGCGCATTCCGGCCGGGTAGCCCTCGACCGGTCGCGCGACGTTGATCCCGATCCCGACCACCGCGACCCGGTGCCCGTCCGACCCCGGGAACTCGTCGATCAGGACGCCCCCGAGCTTGCGCGGACCCACCCCGTCCGCCTCCACCCAGAGGTCGTTCGGCCACTTCAACCGGACCTCGACCGACCATCGGCGGCGGACCTCCAGGGCGAGCTCCGCTCCGATCGCCAGCGGCAGGAGGGTCTCGGCGGCCCGCGGCGCGCGCACGATCACGGAGAGGTACAGGCCGCCCGGCGGCGAGGCCCAGCGGTGGTCGAGCCGACCCCGCCCGTCCGTCTGCCGCGCGGCGACCACTCGGCTCCCGGCGGGGGCGCCCGCGGCGGCGAGCGCGCGGGCGCGCGGCTGGGTCGACGGGATCACTTCGTAGAACTCCCGGACGACGTGCACGCCGATCGCCCCGCCGCGCCGAGGAGTGGGGCCCCATAGCCATTTCCCTCGGGCCTCTGGGTCGTGCGCGCTCGCGTTAAGAGCCGGGCCGCTACCGGTCCGACCGAGGAGGACCCGATCGGTCGTGACACCGGCGCCGAAGGCCCCAGCCCCCGCGGACGCGGGCCGGTCGTCCCCGGAGCTCGAGTCGCTGCTGCGCGACGCCGCGGCGCGACTCCAGCCCGAGGTCCAGCGCCGTCTCCAGGGATTGATCGGGAGCCTGATGCGCGCCTACCTGCCGCAGGCCTGGGTCTTTCAAACCGACGTCGGGACCGCCACCCTGGTCGTGGATCGGGACGGGGCGGCCTCGGCGATCCCGGGGGCCTCCGCGTCGCCGGACGTGACCGTCGAGATCCCCTACGCTCGGCTCGCGGCGGCCCTGCGGACCGGCTCGCGGACGGGCGCGGCCTCCGAGTCGATCTCCGTCACCCCGCACACGGCGAAGGGCCGGGCCGCCTTCGACTACCTCCGGCAGCGGGTCGGCCTCTAGTAACCTCCGCCGGTGAGCAAGGTACATCCTTGCTCCGGGCCCTCGGCCCCTCACCGGCGGCGGTCGGGGATCGCGCACGGGCTCGTACGGGAGGGGGAGTACCGATCAGCGCCGACACCGTGACCCCCGCGGGAGCTCCGCTTCCCGCCGCGACGCCCACGCCGCCGAGCTTCGGACGGGCGCTCCGCAGTCGTCCGTTCCTGTTCCTCTGGCTCTCGCAGTTCATCTCGCAATCCGGCGACTACGTCTTCGACGTGGCCCTGATCTGGCTCGTGCTCGAGTCGACCGGTTCGATCTTCGCGGTGGGGCTCGTGGTCACCGCCGCGCTCGTGCCGACGGTGGTCCTCGGCCCGCTGCTCGGGGTCTACGTCGACCGCTGGCCGCGCCGGACCCTCCTGATCGTCACGAACGTCGCCGAGGGAGCGCTGGTCGCCGGACTCTCGGGCCTGATCCTCGCTCACGCCGCCGGCCTCGCGGTGATCCTCGGGGTCGTGGTGGCGCTCAGCATCGGGGGCCGGGTCGTCGCGCTCACCTCGTCCGCGATGGTCCCCCAGACCGTCGGTCGGGACGACCTGGGGCCGGCGAACGGACTCACGCAGATCAGCGGGTCGACGACCCAGATCGCCGGCCTGTCGATCGGCGGGGTCGTGGTCGCCCTCTTCGGCGTGGTCCTCCCCATCACCTACGATGCGGTCACCTTCTTCGCCGCCGCCGTGATCGTCACGCTCATCGCCGCGTCGGTCGGCCGACCGGAGCCGCCCGCGGACGGCCAGCCGCGCCGGTTCTCCACGGAGTTCCGGGAGGGGCTCGACTACATCCGGGGGCAGCGCTGGATCCTCGAGCTGATCTCGATCGGGATCGTGGTCAACTTCTGCGGCAACGCGGTGTTCACGCTCTGGGCCCCGTACGCCGCGCGCGTCCTCCACGG
>DATJRX010000071.1:0-2209 GCA_035504395.1 Thermoplasmata archaeon
AGAGGTCGCCCGCGCGGAGCGCGGCATCGGCGACCGTCGCCAGGATCTCGGCGCAGCGCATGCCCGTGAAGATCCCCCCGCCGCTCAGCGGCTTGACCTGGGCGGCGGCGTCGCCGACCAACATCACACCGTCCGCCGACGTGCGCGGCACCGAGCCGATCGGGATGCCCGAGACGAGGTAGGCGGTCGGGTTCTGCAGGCGCGAACCGAACCGGCGGGCGAGATAATCGAGGAGGTGGCCGAAGTACGCTCGCGCGCTCGTCCCATCAGCGTCCGCCGCGAGACCGACTCGGGCGCCCCCCGAACCGTCCGGAATCCACCATCCGAACAGCCCCGGCGCGAACCGGCGCCCCAGGTAAACCTCGACCGCCTCCGGGTCCCCTGGACTTCGCGGGAACTCAGCCTCGAACGCGGGAAGGATCTCTACCGGGCGCCGCAGGCGGAACGCACGGGCGACGGCGCTCCCGACCCCGTCGGCGCCGACCACGAGTCGGGCGGCGACCTCGACCGGGACCTCTCCGGGTCCGGTGGCCGAGATGACCGTGCGGCCCACGTCGCGTCGGACGACCCGGTCGAAACGCGTCGCGGTCAGGATCTCGGCGCCGGCGCGGGCGGCGCGGTCCGCGAGGTAGACGTCGAGACCGGCCCGGTCGATCACGAACGCCCGAGCTTGCGGCGCTCGGAACGATACGGAACCAAGGCTGGGACCGTAGACCGCCGCCCCGCGGACCGGGGTCCGCACGAACTCGGTCGATCCGGCGAGGTCGAGCACGCGCTGCGAGACGAGACCGGCACACTGCACGGGGTAGCCGACCCGGCCATGTTCCTCGAGGACGAGGACCGAATGCCCCCGCTCGGCGAGGCGCCGGGCCGCGGTCGAGCCCGCCGGGCCTGCGCCGACGACCAGCACGTCGACCTCGCGCACGGCCGCCGGGAGACGGCGGGTCTAAAAACGGGGCCGGCGCGGGCTCAGGATACGCGCCACGGGGTCGCGACGAGATCCGTCCGCTGACGGGGTTCGATCCCGGACGCCTCGACCGGGATCGTCACCCCCGCGTCGAACGCGAGCCGTCCCGTCCACGCGATCATCGCGCCGTTGTCGACGCACATCGCCCGCGGCGGGGCGAACATCGTCCCCCCCCGCTCCTCGACCATCGCCCGGACCATCCCCCGCAGCCGCTCGTTGCAGGCGACCCCGCCGCCGAGCACGACGCTCTCCCGCCTCCGGTGCGCGAGGGCCCGCTCCGTGATCTCGGTCAGCATCGCGTAGGCTGTGACCTCGACCGAGTACGCCAGGTCCGGGCGGGTCGCGCCGCGTCCGTAGAGGGCGAGCGCCGCGGTCAGCATCCCGGAGAATGCGACGTCCATCCCGTGCACCGAGTAGGGCAGGTCGAGCAGCTCCGAACCTGCGAGCGCCTCGCGCTCGAGCGCCGGACCTCCCGGGAAAGTCCCTCCGAGCTCGATCCAGAGCTTGTCGAGGAAGTTCCCGACGCCGATGTCGAGGGTCTCCCCGAGCACGCGGTAGCGGCCCCGACCGTACGCGATCACCTGCGTGTTGCCGCCGCTCGCGTAGAGGAGCAGAGGGTCGTCCAGGCCGCTCAGCACGCGCGCGATCTCGACGTGGGCGACACAGTGGTTCACGGGAACGAGGGGCTTTTGCCAGACTAGCGCCAAGGTCCGGGCGACCGTCGCCCCCGCGCGAAGGCACGGACCGAGCCCCGGCCCCTGCGAGAACGCGACCGCGTCGAGGTCCTCCGGCCCGACATGAGCGTCGGCGAGCGCCCGCTCCACGAGGCCCGGGAACACTTCGACGTGGTGGTTGGCCGCCTCCCGAGGATGGATGCCGCCGGCCGGCGGTCGGTACATGTCCGACGCCAGCCCGAGGACCCGGGCCCCATCCCCCACGATACCGACCGACGCCGTGTGGGCGGTCGACTCGATCCCGAGGATCGCCATCGGACTCCGTGCCTACGGTCCGACTTCGGACGGCGACCGTCCGGACCGGGGTCACTCCTCCGTCGACTCGATCCGGAAGCCGACGCGCTTCCCGCGCAGGGTTTCCTGGATCCGGTCGGCGAGACCGAGGGTCTCGGCGATGGTGGCCGGACGTCCCCAGTCGTACCGGAAGTCGTACCCCTCGGTCTCCGGTCGGAATCCGAGATCCTCGAGCAGCTCGGCGACCTCGGAGTACGCGGCGCCCTCGCTGTCC
>DATJRX010000072.1:0-4366 GCA_035504395.1 Thermoplasmata archaeon
AACCGCGCAGCGGACGAACGACTTCCGCGGGTTCTCGATCGACGACGCGCTCTTGGACCTCGGCCGCCCGGGGGCGTTCGCCATGCACGACCTCCCCGCCCACCGCGGTCTCGAGATCACCGACGCGGTCCTCGACGGACCTCGGCAGGCGATCTGGGACCAGGCCGAGAACCGCCTCCACGCCCAGAAGGCGATCCTCGAGCTGCTCGTCCCGCGATCGGCCTAGCCCACCCCGGCGGAGGACCGACCGTGACCCGGATCCTCGTCGCGCTTGGAGGGAACGCCATTCAGCGCGCCCACGACGCCGGGACCTGGGCGGAGGCGACCCGGCAGATGCGGCGCACGGCGCCGGCGCTCGCGGCGATCGTCGCCCGGGGCCACGAGCTCATCGTCACGCACGGGAACGGCCCTCAGGTCGGCGATCTCCTGCGCGAGGCGGAGCTCGGTGCCCCGGAGGTCCCCGCCCCCCCGATGGACGTGCTGGGCGCGGAGTCCGAGGGCCAGATCGGGTACCTCATCGCGCAGGAGCTCGGGACCGCGCTCGTGCGCGCGCGCGCCGCGCGCGCCGTCGTCCCGGTGATCTCGAGGACCGAGGTCTCGTCGCGCGACCCGGCGTTCCGGCGTCCGACCAAGCCGGTCGGGCGGTTCTACTCGAAGGCCGAGGCTGGGCGCCTTCAGCGCCGGGAGGGCTGGACCCTGCGCGAGGACCCGCGCCGGGGCGGGTGGCGTCGTGTCGTCCCGTCGCCGCGGCCGGTGCGCTGGCTCGAGGCGGAGGCGATCCGGGCGGCGCTCGACGCCGGACTCGGGCGTCGGTGCGTGTTCGTCGTCGCCGGGGGCGGAGGGATCCCCGTGGTCCGCGGCCCGCGCGGGAGCTTCCGCGGGGTCGAGGCGGTGATCGACAAGGACCGGGGGGCCGCGGTCGTGGCGCGCCAGCTCGGAGCATGGACCCTCGCGATCGTGACCGACGTTCCCGGGGCCGCCACCGGCTTCGGGACCCCGCGCGAGCGGTGGCTCGGCCGGGTCTCGGCCGACAAGCTCCGCGCGGACCTCGCGGCCGGCGAGTTCGCGGAAGGGAGCATGGGCCCGAAGATCGCCGCGGGCCTCGAGTTCCTCGACGCGGGGGGCCGCTACCTCGTGATCACCGACATCACGTCGCTCGCCCGCGGTCTCGCCGGCACCGCCGGCACCCGCGTCGGGACGCCGGTCTGAGGGCGCGCGTCCACAGAACGGCTCTTATTCGAACGACGGAAGCGCGGCCCGCCGAGGGGGTCGTCACGCCGGGTTCGAGCACGGTGATCCGCACCAACGAGCTCGGGTTCGCGTACTCGCCCGAGCGGTTCGCGGTCCGGGGGCTCACGTTCTCGGTCCACCGGGGCGAGGTGTTCGGCCTGCTCGGGCGCAACGGGGCCGGCAAGACGACCACGGTCCGGCTCCTCACGACCCTCCTCCCCCCGACGGAGGGCGAGGCGTTCCTGTTCGACACGCCGCTCCGCCAGGCCGGGCGGGCGGAGCGCCGCCGGCTGGGGGTGGTCCTCCAGTCGGAGTCCCTCGACTTCGTCTCGGTCGAGCGGAACCTGACGCTGTACGCCTTCCTCTGGGGCGTTCCCCGCGAGGTCGCGAAGAGCCGGGCAGAGGAGATGCTCGAGATGTTCGAGCTTGAGCCGGTGCGCGAGCGCAAGCCGTGGGGCCTCTCGGGCGGGGAGCGACGCCGGTTCCAGGTCGCCCGCGAGCTGATGCACGACATGGAGCTCCTGTTCCTGGACGAGCCGACCGTCGGGCTCGACGCCCTGACGCGACGGCGGATCCTCGACTACCTCGGTTCGCGGGCCCGCGACGGTCTATCGATCGTCTTCACGACCCACATCCTGCAGGAGGCCGACCAGCTGTGCGACCGGATCGGGGTCCTCCAGGCGGGCCGGATCCGGGCGATGGGTCCGCCCTCCGAGATCAAGCGGCACTACCGGGGCGCGCGCGCCGTCGAGGCCGAGTTCGAGCGCTCGCTCTCCGAGGTCGAGCGGGCCGAGCTCGGCCGCCTCCTCGCAGCGCGCGGCACGGGGCTCGCGATCCTCTCGAACGACCGCGGCGTGCTCACCTTCCGGGCGACCAATGCCGAGGACCTGGTCGCGGAGCTGTCGCGCTGGGCCCACGCGGCGGACCTTGACCTGGTCCGGATCTCCGTTCGGGAGACCACCCTCGAGGAGGCGTTCGTCACCCTCGTCTCCGAGGACGCCACGGACGATCCCGCGACGCCGGAGGGGCCGACATGAAGATCCCTCCGGTGGTCCGGCTCGTCGTCCGGAACTTCGCGGCGACGCTCGACCCGATCACGCTGCTCGTGATGTTCGGCCAGCCCGCGTTCCTGATCGTGATCCTAGGCACGATGTTCAACCAGCTGATCCCGTCCGTCGGCGCCTCGGGGTCGTACGTCGCCTACCTCGTCCCCGGGATGATCGCGTCCCAGATGATCACGGGCGCCGTGCTCGCCGGCCGCATCTTCTGGCTCGACCGCCGGTGGGCGATGGTCGAGCAGATCTTCTCCGGGCCGTTCCTGAGGGCCGAGTACCTCGCCGCCCTCCTCCTGACGGCGCTCCTGTTCTCGCTGGTCGGCGTCGGGATCATGGTCCTGGTCGCGCTCCCGCTCATCGGCGTGACCCCACTCTCGGCGTTCGAGATCCTCGGGATCCTGGGAACGATCGCGCTCGGCTCGCTGTTCTTCGGCGGGCTCCTGATCGCGATCGGGGGCCGGATCCGCTCCGCGAACCTCTACTTCACGATCCAGTCGCTGCTGCAGTACTTCCTGATCTTCATCTCGACCGTCTACTATCCGGTCACCGCGAAGACGCCGTTCGTGCTCCGGGCGATCGTCTACGCGAACCCGCTGACCTACGCGGCCAACACGGTCCGGGACGCGTTCACGCATTCGTTCGGCCCCGGGGACCTCGTCGCGGCGGCGATCCTCACCGGCCTCGCCGCCGTGACGTTCTCGCTGGCCGTCCTCTCGTTCCGCACCCTCGAGATGGGGCCGGTCCAGTAAGCGGGCACCCTACCGGCCGATCGCGTTGATCTCGCGGTTCCCGAGGATCGGGTCCGGGTAGCCCTCGCGAGCGAGGTGCAGCATCGCCCGCCCGACCCGGTCGGTGGTGGTCGCGGCGCCGAGCACGACCAGGAGCGCGGCGACCGGCCAGAGGACGACGTACACGGCCCGGTAGAGTGCGGTCTTCGACCGGATGCCGTGGCGCGGCTGGATCACGCCCGGTCGGAGCATGTAGGCTCGCTTGAACGGGAGGCGCAGGAGCGCGTTCTCGGTGCGCCCCTTGACGCGCGCCCACATCGTCGCCCCCCGTTCCGTGGAGTCCGTTCCGGCCCCCGAGACATAGACGAACGTGAGCCGGCCCGGATTGAGGCGGGCGACGGTCGTGGCGGCGGCCAGGGTGAGATCGAAGGTGATGCGGGAGTACTCCACCTCGCTCTTGCCGACCGAGGTGGTGCCGAGCGGGAAGAAGCAGGCGTCGAAGCCGCCGAGTCGGTCGGCCACCGGGCCCAGGTCGCCGGGGTCGGAGACCACGATCTCCTCGAGCTTCGGATGCCGGGTCCCGAGCGGCCGCCGGACCACCGCGGCCACGTGCTCCACATCGTTGGCGAGCAGGCATTCGCGAAGGACCCCTTGCCCGACCATGCCCGAGGCGCCGAACAGCAGGACGCGCATCGTGCCGGGATCCGTCGTGGGCCTAAGAGGCCGAGGGCCCGGCGCGGCCGGCGGTCCCTGGAGGTGCTCGACCTCGAATGCCGGTAGCGATCCGGCCCCCGACCACCGGCCCCCCGCCGATCACGGGAGGGGCCCCGGGGTATGCTCCGGGCGATCGCTGCGGGGTTCCACCGGGAGCCGGGCCCCGTGCGGCGGGTAGAGGTCGAGTCCGGACCGCTCTACTCCTTCCAGTCCGGCGTCGTCGCACCGGGAGGCGGTGTGCTTTCCGGCGACGGGGCGGACGGAGCGGGAACGGTCGCTCCGCCCGGGGGTGGCGGGCTCCAGGGAGCCGCGGAGGAGGCCGGCTTCCGCCGCCCCCAGACGAGGGCCGCAATGAGGGCGATCGCCAGCACCGCGATCACGGCGATCAGGGCCCAGAACAGCGGGCTCGATGCGTCGAACCCGGTCGAGCTCGCCGGCGACGACGCGAAGGCGACGAACACGCTGCCGCCGGGCCCCGCGACGACGTGCGAGCCGTTTCCGCCCGCCAGCGTGTAGCCGGCGATCGGGGTCACGCCGTAGGTGTACGTCCCGTTGGGCACCGAGAAGGAGATCGTGGACGACGGGAGGCTCTTGGTCGTCCCGCCGAACGTGACCGTCCAGCTCGTCCCCTCGGGGAGC
>DATJRX010000073.1:0-6094 GCA_035504395.1 Thermoplasmata archaeon
TCGAGGAGCCAGTCCAGAACCGACCTCGTCGGCATCGGTTCGCGTAGGAACGCCCCCGTCTAATCCGTTGTGGGAGAGATGGGGACCGCACGTCCCGGACCGGCTCCCCGCGCGGCCCGAACTCGCATTCGGGGGACAAGCTCTTACCGGTCCGCTCTCTAGCACGGACTGCGGCCGAACGATGCGCGACGGTACGATCGAACTGAGGGTCAATGGTCGCCTCGCGGTCGTGCCCGGCCCTCCCGAGCGCCCCCTGCTGTTCGCTCTCCGGACCGATCTCGGGCTCACGGGATCGAAGTACGGGTGCGGGGAGGGCGAGTGCGGGGCCTGCACGGTCCTGCTCGACGGGGCAGCCGTACGGGCCTGCCAGATCCCGATCTCGGAGGCGGCGGGCCGGGACGTCGTCACGATCGAGGGGATCGCCGGCCCCGACGGGACGCTCTCTCCCGTCCAACGCGCCTTCACCGATCTCGGCGCGTTCCAGTGCGGGTTCTGCACGCCCGGGATGATCGTCGCGGCCACCGCCCTGCTCGGACTCGGGACGGCCCCGTCGCGCGCCGAGATCGAGAGCGCCCTCGAGGGGAACGTGTGCCGGTGCGGCGGCTACGTCCGGATCCTGCAGGCGGTCGAACGCGCCGTCGAGCTCCGCGCGAAGGCGCAACCATGAGGCCGGCGCGTCGGCCCGGGCGCCCCTGGGATCGAACCCCCGTCGGCGAGCGCGAGTACTTCGAGATCCTTGGCCCGGGGGTCGTCGGCGTGCTTCCGGCGCGCTCGGGGGGCGCGGCGAGCGGCGACTGGAACCCTCCGACCGGGGGCGCCTGGGTTCACGTGGGAGAGGACGGGGCGATCACGGCCTTCACCGGGAAGGCCGAGGTCGGTCAGGGCACGCGGTTGGCCCTCGCGCTCGTCGTCGCCGAAGCGCTCGACGTACCGTCGGACCGGATCGACCTCTGGATGGGAGACACCGACCTATGCCCGTGGGACATGGGAACGTTCGGCAGCCGTTCGATGCCGGACGCCGCTCCCGCCCTCTTCGCCGCGGCGATCGGCGCGCGGGAGGCCCTCCTCGAGATGGCGGCCCGGCGCGGCGGGGGCCGACCCATCGATTACGAGATCGCCGAGGGGACGGTGCGTCGCACGGGGGAGGCTTCCGGGACCCGGCTTTCCGATCTCGTCCACGGCGCCTCCGAGGTCCGGGAGGCCCGGCCCGCGCGCCCGAACGCGCTCGCGATCCCCGCGCACCGGGTCGGTCGTCCCGCTCCGGATCCCCCGGCGATCGACGTGGTCACCGGCCAACGCCAGTATGTGTCCGACGTGAGCCGGCCCGGAATGCTTCACGGCGCCGTTCTCTGGCCGCCGGTACAGGGGGCCCGTCTGCTCGACGCGGAGGTCGGTGAGACGGAGCCCACGCCCGGTGTCGCGGTGGTGCGCGACGGGTCGTTCGTGGGCGCCTGGGCCGCGAGTCCAGGGGCCGCGCGGGCCGCGCTGGCGACGGTCCGGGCTCGGTGGGACCGTCCGGCCTACCCGTCCGAGGCGGAGATCGAGGCGTACCTCAGGTCGCACCCGGACCCTGGCGACAGCTGGGACACGGACGAGGACCGGGAGGGCGATGTCGATCGGGCGCTGAGCACGGCGCCGCATCGCGTCGAACGTCAATACCGGTCCGCGTACATCGCCCACGTCCCGCTCGAGCCCCGGTGCGCGCTCGCCGAGTGGACCGGGGGTCGCCTCACCGTCTGGGTCGGGACCCAGACTCCGTTCCGCGCCCGCAGCCAGGTGGCGCAGTCCCTCGGGCTGGCGGAGGACGACGTCCGGATCATCGTCCCTCCGACCGGATCCGGGTTCGGCGGGAAGCACGGAGGGGATGTCGCGACGGCCGCGGCCCGCCTGGCGCGAGCGTCCGGCCGTCCGGTACGGGTCGGGTTCACGCGGGAGGAGGAGTTCCGATACGGCTACCTCCGTCCGATGTCGATCGTGGACGTGCGGGCGGGCGTCGATGCGACCGGCCGGCTCACCGCCTGGTCGTTCCACAACCTCAACGGCGGGGCAGCGTCGTCCTCGACGCCGTACGTCGTGGCGAACCGGCACATCTGGAACACCCTCGCGGAGTCGCCGCTGGCCGAGGGACCCTACCGCTCCCTCGCGGCCAACGCGAACAATTTCGCGCGCGAGAGCGCGATGGACGAGCTCGCCCGCCTCCTCGGGGCCGATCCGGTCGAGTTCCGCCGTCAGAACCTCGACGACGCCCGCCTCGGCGCCGTGCTCGACCGCGTGGTCGAGCGCGCCGGGTGGAGGTCGCGGGCGACGGCCCCCGGTCGAGGATACGGCGTCGCGATCGGCCGAGAGAAGGGCGGTCGCGTCGCGACCGTCGCCGAGGTGGGTGTGGACCGCGAGCGACGGGTGCGGGTGCACCGGCTGGTCAGCGCCTTCGAGGCGGGCGCGATCGTGCACCCCTCGAACCTCCGCAGCCAGGTCGAGGGGGCCCAGGTCATGGCGCTTGGCGGGGCCCTGTTCGAGGCAGTGCACTTCGATCGAGGAGTCGTGCAGAACCCCCGTCTCTCGCAGTACCGCGTGCCCCGATTCTCAGACCTGCCCGAGATCGAGGTCGATCTGGTCGACAACCGGGAGCATCCGCCGGCCGGCGCCGGCGAGACCCCGATGATCGCGGTGGCGCCCGCGATCGCGAACGCGATCTTCGACGCGACCGGTACGCGACTCCGTTCGATGCCGCTCGCCCCGGCCGGTCGCGTACCCTCGTAGGCAGCGCGGGCGGCCCCGCGGCGGGGACCTCGGCCCGCGGGTCGCTTAAACGCGGGTCGGACAGTGGGAGGCGATGTCGTTGGGCCCGGTTCCGGCGCAGGAGCGCTTCGAGCTGCCCGAGGCGCTCTCCCGCTCCGAGACGATCGCCCTCGCCCGGACCTTCCGCACCCACTACATCGGGGCCCGCTTTCCGCAGCTTTCGCCCGACGCCATCGCGTCGAGCGAGGACCGCACCGAAGGGCGGGTCGAGTTCCGTTGGCCGCTGGGGCCGGACGACCTCGGACCCGGTTCCGCCCTGCCCGCACGGGGCGGGATCACCCTCCGGGTGGTCTTCGAACCTCACGCCGCGGTCGTGGAGTTCTCGGGGCCCGAGCCGATGGACCCGGAGGTCCGGAGGGCGCTCTCGGGGATGGCCGACGAGATCCACGCGTTCGTCGCCCGCTACTTGCGGATCGAACGGTCGTCGTCCCTGTACGTAGCCGCTCCCGCCGGCGGGGTCGATTCCTCCGGACCCTCCACCCCCTCGGGGTCGAACGAGGCGGCGCGCCGGATCTTCTCGGGCAACTCGACCAACCTGATCCTGTTGATCGTGGTACTCTCAGTACCGGCCGTGCTGATCCTCGGGCTGTACGCGTTCGTGCTCATGATCGCCCTCCAGGGCCTTGTCCTCGCGTTCGCCGACCGCCTTGCCGCGGCGTCCGGGTTCGTCCGGCCAAGCCCTGCGCGACCTTCCGCCCTGGTCGTGGGGGTCACGGCTCCGCCCGGCCGCGAAAAGGATCTGCGGAGGGCCGCGAAGAAGGTCCGGCCGATGCTGCGGGCTCGGCTCTCGGGGATCCCGCCGTCAGCGGATCCATCCACGGCCGTCCCGGTCGTCGTCGCCGCGCTCGGCGAGGTCGGGATCGCGAGCTCCGCCGCCGATATCGAGGTCACCCGGCGCGACGTGTACGCCCGGGTCGAGTCCGTCGCCCGACGTTTCGCCCTGCCGATGCCGAAGATCGTCGTGACGGACCAACCGATGTCGAACGCCGCGGCGACGGGGATCTCGCCCCGCCACGCGACGATCGCGATCACGGCCGGATCGGTGGAGCAGCTCACCGACGATCAGCTCGAGGCGGTCATCGGGCACGAGTTCGGTCATATCCGCGGTCGGGATCCGATCGTCCTGTTCGGACTTACCGCGGTGCTCTACCTGGGGGCGATCTTCCTGTGGCTGCCGGTGCTGCTCTACCTCGGACTGTTCTACTTCGTCCTGGCGTTCGTGCTCCTCTACGTGGCCGGCAAGACGCTCGAGACGAGGGCCGACACCTTGAGCGCCATCGTGATCGGCCGACCGGCCGACCTCGCGCGTTCGCTCGAGGCCGCGGCGTTCGAGGAAGAGTATCTCGAGGAGCGGAGCTACGCCGCCCGCGTGTTCGGGTGGCTGTCGTTCGACTCGCACCCTCCCCTGTACTTCCGCGTGCGGCGACTCTTCCGGATCGCGCGGGGCCGGGAACGGATCGATCATCCGTACCTGGCCTCGGCTCGGGATTGCGCGATCGGTTTCGTGAGCGCGCTCGCCGGTCGCGATTGACCGTTCTCGAGGGCGGCGGTTCGGGCGGTCAAACGGAGTTTACGGGCCGTGTAAGTAGCGCGGGGTGCGGTCCTGTCCTCGGAACGAGCGCACGTTCCGGAGAAGACCCAGATGCGGACCATCGGCGTGCTCGGCGGGATGGGACCGGTGGCGACCCTCGAATATGTGGGGCGGATCCTGGCCCTCTGCCAGCGGTCGCACGGGGCAGTGCAGGACCACGAGTACCCTCCCCTCCTCGTTTACTCGATGTCGCTGGAAGGATCGGACGAGACCGGCGTGCGCAGTTCCCGCGTGCTCGCCCGCGAGCTCGAACGCGGCGTCGCGGTCCTGCAGCACGGCGGAGCCGATGTCATTACGATCCCCTGTAACACCGCGCACGAATTCCTGCCGCGGCTCCGCCGGACCGCGACCGTACCGATCCTGAACATGGTCGAACTGACGGCCCAGCAGGCGGTCCGGCGGGGCTTCCACCGGGTCGGGGTCCTCGCGTCGGAGAGTTCGCTCGGGGCCGGGCTCTACGCGAAACCGCTCCTCGCCCAGCGCCTCTCGGCGATCGAGCCGCTCGCCAGCGAGCGCCGGGAGCTCACGCACGCGATCCTCAACATCATGGCCGGCCGCCGACTGGGCGTCGACCGGTTGGCGATGCACCGAATCGCCGAGCGGATGCGGCGGGTCGACGGAATCGATGGGATGATCGTCGGCTGCACCGAGCTATCGGCGGTGCTTCCCGCTGCCGAATACTCCGTTCCGACCATCGATGCGATGGACGTCCTTGCCGAGGCCGCGGTGCACACCGCGTACGAGCCCGACCTGGTGGCGAGTTCCCCCGGCGCCACCACGCACGAGGTCCATCTGGTCGCCACGGGAGCGTGAGCGCCTCCGCGGGCGCCGGACCGCCGACCCTCCGCGACTCGGCGGGCCGGGCCTGGGGCCCGGATCGAGACGCGAGCGAGTCGGGCGGCGAGCCGTGCTTTGTAATCCTTATACGCATCCAGGCGTGCCGTATAACCCCATGAGCGCGACCCGACTGGCGTGGGTGACGGCACTGGTCAGCGTCGCGGTCGTCGCAGGTCTCGCGGTCTCCGCCTTCGGGGTGTTCTCGGCCGACGCGTCGGCCCCGCGGTCGTCCGACCAGTCGACCGCCCCGTCGTGGTACCACGGGAACTCCACGAACGGGACCTACGCGGTCTCGTTCGATGCGTCCGGGCTCCCGACAGGAACGTTCTGGTCGGTCGAGGTCCGCGGCGCGGGCAGCTTCTGGAACGGCGGCGGTTCCTTCCTCTCGATCGGCGCGTTCGGCTGGGGCGGGTACCGGTGGAACGGCTCCGCCAACGCCACCGTCACGTTCGCGCTCCCCAACGGCACCTACGACTTCTCGATCGGCGCGGCGCGAAACAGCACCTCGGTCTACGTCGCTTCGCCGGCGGCCGGGAATCTGACGGTGAACGGATCGAGCGTCTCGATCGCGGTGGCGTTCTCGGCGCTCTCGTTCTTCGACGTGACGTTCACCGAGTCGGGGCTCCCGGCGGGCACGTTCTGGTCGGCGACGATCCACGGGGACGATGGCTTTGGCGGGCGCGGGACCTGGGACGCCTGCGGCGGAGGGACCTCGCGCGGCGGGTTCGCGTGGAACGGCACCCGCACGACCTCGCTCAACTTCTCCGAGGCGAACGGGGCGTACCGATTCTCGGTCGGTCCGGTCTGGGTCAACGGCACGCTGTACGTTGCCGATCCCAGCGCCGGGAACGTGACCGTCAACGGCAG
>DATJRX010000074.1:0-12325 GCA_035504395.1 Thermoplasmata archaeon
CCACCGTGTAGCTGCTCGAGGGCGTCAGCACGATGCTGGTCAGCGCGACCAGTCGCGCGCTCAGGTCGGCCGTGCCGATCCCGGACTCCGCCGCGCCCTTCCCGATGAAGAACGGCAGCCAGAGCGACACGGACGTGACGACCGACGTACTCGTCTCTACGACCGTGAGCCCGGGATCATCGAGGACGAGCGGGGTACCCCCCGGCTGCGCATAGAGGATCGCGCCCGCGTCGAACGCGACGTCCGCGGCCGGGGCGTAGGTGTTGTACAGATGAACGTCGATCCCCGCCGAGTGGTAGGTGGTCGGCGCGTACGTCGCGGTCGCGAGGAACGGGCACGACGCTTGGGCGGGCGACTGCTTCGACACCGTCTGGGTCCAGTCCGTCACCGCCGTGGGCGTGAACGTCGCCGTGACGTTGTAGTAGGCGTGGTAGGAGCCCTTGGAGTTCGAGCCCGCGACCGAGTCGGTGGCCGCGAGGTTGTCGCTGGGGCACGCCGTGGCGCTCGTCAGGAACCCGACGAAGTACACCGTCACCTGGGTGGCGGTCGTCGACGCCGACGACGAGGACGACATCGTCACCGAGTCGTCCCACCCGAACAGGTAGGCCGTGAGCACCAGGCCCACCCCATCGCTGATCGTCACCGTGTCGTGGTAGCCGACGGCGTACAGGTGCACCGTGCTCGCCGCCGCCTCGCTGATGGTGACGGAGTCGTTGGTGCCGAGCTCGATCAGGTTGACCGTACTACCGGTCGAGATGCCGAGCGAGATCGAGTCGTTGCTGCCCAGCACGTACAGGTCGAGGGGCGAGGCGTCGCTCATCGCCACGTCGATCGGCTCGGGCGCGGCCGTGGTACCGCTGGTGGTGACGTTCAGCGCGAAGGTCCCGCCCGCGTCCAGATCGAAGACGAACCCCTCGCTCGGCGTCCCGGTGAAATTGTAGGTGACGTGGGCGAGCCCCGTGCAGGCGAGCTGGACCACCGCCGAGGTGCTCGTCAGCGCGCACGTTCCCGCGTAGCCGCCCGGGGTCCCGGCGTTCGGGGGCGAGTACGAGGTCGGCCCCGCCAGCGTGTACGAAAGGGAATAGTTCGAGCCGTTGAGCGGACCGATCGAGCCCATGTCCGCGTCCGCGAACGGCGGCAGACCGGACGACCCGAGGGTGACGGGCTGGGTCAGGGGCGCCCCGACCGCGCCGACGTTCGCGACCTGCTCGAGCAGCGCCTGGAAGCGGCCGAGCTGGTTCTCGACCTGGAGCTCGTGGTCGAGGTCGTTGATCGACATCTGGTTCGGAAGCGTCGTCGTGAGGTAGTTCGCGATGAACGTCACGACGAGGAGCAGGCCCAGGATCGTCGCGACGGCGGCGACCTGGCCGCGCCGGCCGCGCCGCCGCCACGAGCGAGAAGAACGACGGCGACTCCGAATCACGGTCACCCCGACCGGGAATGTAATTTACCCCTCGGCGCGGTATTTATTCTTGTGGGCGGGCCCGCCGGCCCGCCCGCGGCCCTCCGACCTCGTCCCCGCGTCTCACGCCGGCGCCCGACCTGGGCCGGCCGCGGCGCCGCGACCCTTATCTCTCCGCCATCCTCCCCGTTCGGGGTAAGGGAGTGGCGTCCCCCGACGATCCTTCGGTCCGCGTGGAGCGGGCGCTCCTCTCGGTCGACGACAAGAGCGGTCTCGCCGAGTTCGGGCGGGGCCTCTCCGCGCTCGGGGTCGAGCTGTGGGCCACCGGGGGGACCCGCCGCGCGCTCACCGAAGCCGGGGTCCCGGCGGGCGCGGCCGAGGAGCTGACCGGGATCGCGGCGTGGTTCGGCGGTCGGGTCAAGACCCTGCACCCGGCGCTGCTCGGCGGGATCCTCGCGCCCCGGACCGACGCGGGCCGCCGCGAGATGCAGGAACGATCGCTGCGGCCCTTCGATCTGGTCGTCACGAACTTCTACCCGTTCGAGCGCCACCTCGCCGACCATCCCGACGCGACCGACCGGGAGGAGTTCATCGACATCGGGGGCGTGACGCTCGCGCGCGCGGCCGCCAAGAACCACGCCTGGGTCACGGTGGTGATCGACCCCGCGGACTATCCGGCGCTCCTCGCCGAGATGCGCGCCCACGGGGGAGCGGTCCTCGCGGGGACCCGGGCCCGGCTCGCCGTCCGCGCGTTCGAGCGGACGACCGCGTACGACGCGGCGATCGCCCGCGCCCTCGCCGGGGGCGCTCCGTCCGCGGGTCCGTTCCCCGACGAGCTCGTGCTCCGCCGCGAGCCGCTCAAGCTCCGCTACGGGGAGAACCCGCACCAGCGCGCCGCGACGTACGGCGTCGCCGCGCCGCCCGGCGCGGGGTTCCAGCCGCGGCCGTTCTCGGTCCTCAAGGGCGACGCCCTCTCGTTCACGAACCTGCTCGACGTCGACACCGCGCTCTCGATCGTCGCGGAGTTCCCGACCCCGACCGCCGCGGTCGTCAAGCACGCGACTCCGTGCGGCGTCGCCTCGGGCCCGACCGTGCGCGCGGCCCTCGAACGGGCGATCGAGGCGGACCCGGTCGCCCGGTACGGCTGCGCGATCGCCGTCAACCGCCCCTTCGGGGCGGACGACCCGCCCGCGCTCAAGGGGGTGTTCGTCGACCTGCTCGCCGCGCCCGAGTTCGACGCGGGGGTGCTCCCCGCGTTCGAGAAGCGCACGAAGATCAAGGTCGTCCGCACGCCGGTCCCCGAGGCGACCGCGACCCGCTGGGAGGCGAAAAGCGCGCTCGACCGAGTCCTCGTACAGGAGGTCGATCGCCGCGAGCTCGCGCCGGGCGACTTCAAGCTCGTCACCTCGCGCCCCGCCTCCCCGGAGGAGGCGTGCGCGCTCGACTTCGCCTGGCGCGTGGTCCGCCACGCCAAGTCGAACGCGATCGTGCTCGCGCAGGGATCGCGGACCGTCGGGATCGGCTCCGGCCAGCCGACGCGCGTGAAGGCGGTCGAGCTCGCCTGCGAGGTCGCGGGGGACCGCGCGCGGGGCGCCGTGCTCGCCTCGGACGCCTTCTTCCCGTTCGCGGACGGGGTCGAGGTCGCCGGCCGGGCCGGCGTCCGCGCCATCCTCCAGCCGGGCGGCAGCCTGCGCGACCCCGAGGTGATCGCGGCCGCGGAGCGCTACGGGATCTCGATGTACTTCACCGGCTGGCGGGTGTTCCGCCACTAGCCGGGACCTCGGCCGGTTGGAACAGGCGCCGCAGGATCGTCCGGAACGCGACCGGATCGATCGGCCCCACGGTGCGCCCTTTCTCGTGGCCCTCCTGGACGAACACGTACGTCGGGATCGAGTGGATCCCGTACGACCGGGTCACGATCGCGGACTCGTCGATGTCGACCGTGGCGAACTTGACCCGTCCCGCGAGCCGGACGGACAGGTCGCGGACGATCGGGGCGGTCGCCCGGCACGGCAGGCACCAGTCCGCGTAGAAGTCGACGACCACGGGGGTCGGCGAGCGGAGCACCTCGGCCTCGAACGTGAGATCGTTGACCCGGACCGGGCCCGTCCGCTCGGGAATCGTGCTCCCCCCCGCGGTTCGAACCCGAGGCTCGCTTTAAACCCGCGGTCGGTGCTGCATCGCCCTTGGCGCCCGCCGACCGCCGATCCCGCGCGTACCGGCCCCCTCGCACGGGCGCCACCGCCCCGTCGCTCCTGCGCTGGTTCCGGTCGCACCGGCGCCCGCTGCCGTGGCGCCGCGACCGGGATCCCTACCGGATCTGGCTCGCCGAGGTCCTCCTGCAGCAGACCCGCGTCGCCCAGGCGGTCCCCTACTTCGAACGGCTCGTCGCGGAGTTCCCCACGATCGAGGACCTCGCGCGCGCGCCGCGGGACCGGGTGCTCAAGGCCTGGCAGGGGGCCGGCTACTACGCCCGGGCGCACCACCTCCACGCGACGGCCCGCGCCGTGGTGGACGACCACGGCGGACACTTCCCCCGGGAGGTGGAGCGGCTCGAGCAGTTGCCGGGGATCGGCCCGTACATCGCGCGCGCGGTCGCGAGCCTCGCGTTCGAGGCGCCGGTGGTGGCGCTCGAGGCGAACGGCGCGCGGGTCGCGGCGCGATGGACGCTCGAGCGCGGCGACCTGCGACGTCCGTGGGTCCGGGACCGCCTCGCGGCCGCGCTCGCGGCGGAGCTGCCCCGCGGCCGGGCGGGCGAGTTCAACGAGGCGATCATGGAGCTCGGGGAGACCGTCTGCCGCCCGGTCGCACCGCGGTGCGACCGGTGCCCCGTGTCGCGCCGGTGCCGTGCGTTCCGCGAGACCGACGATCCCGGGGCGATCCCGCGCCCGCGGCCCCGGCCCGCCCGGCCCCACGTGCGCGCCGCGGTGGTGGTCCTGAGCCGGGGCGGGCGCTGGCTGGTCCAGCAGCGCGCGCCGGACCGGCTGCTCGGGGGCCTCTGGGAATTCCCGGGCGGGCGGATCGAGCCGGGCGAGCGGCCCGAGGCAGCGGCGCGACGCGAGCTCCGCGAGGAGACGGGACGCGGGGCCGGCCCGCTCCAGAGTCACGGGATCGTCCGGCACGCCTACAGCCACTTCACCGTCGAGCTCCACGTCTTCGAGGGACCGGACGCGGGCGACGGGCCGCGGCGGGCGGGGGCGGGCCGGCGCTGGGTGCGGCCCGACGAGCTGCGGGCGCTCCCGATTCCGAAGGCGACCGAGAAGATCGTGTCCCGGATCACGGCGGGAAGAGCTTCCCCGGATTGAGGATCCCGTCCGGGTCGCACGCCTGCTTCAGGGCCCGGAGGACGTCGAGTCCCGGCGCACCGATCTCGCGCTCGAGATACTGGGTCTTCGTCACCCCGATCCCGTGCTCGCTGCTGATCGTGCCGCCCAGGCCGAGCGCGGCCCGGACCAGCTGCGCCCGGATCCGCTCGGCGCGCGGACCGGCCGGGGGCACGACGAAGTTCGGATGGAGGCTCCCGTCCCCGAGGTGGCCGAAGAGGAACAACGGGACGCGCGCCCGCGCCGCGATGCGGTGGATCTCGCGAACGAGCGCGTCGACCGCGCCGAGCGGCACGGCGACGTCCTCGCGCATCCGGTCGCCGAACCGGCGATCCAGCGCCACGCTCGCCTGGCCTCGGGCGCTCCACAGGTCGTCGGCGTCCGGGTACGCGCGCGGACGATGCGTCGCGCCCGCGGCGCGGAGGAGTCGCGTCACCCGGGCGGTCCGGTCGTCGGCCTCGGCCGCCCGGTCGGACTCGATCTCGAGGAGGAGCAGCGGGCCGTCCCCCCCGAGGTCGATCCCGCCCGCCGTCGCGAGCTCTCGGGCGGACGGGCGGTCGAGGAACTCGATCGCCGAGAGTCCCGTGGCGGGGGCGGACGCGAGGGCCTGGGCGAGGCGGCCGAGCCGGATCCGGTCCGGTAGCTCGACCACGAGGCCCCGGCGCACCCCCGGCAGCGGAGCGATCCGCACCGTGATCTCGGTCGCGATCCCGAGCGTTCCCTCGCTCCCCACGAACAGGGAGACGAGGTCGGGTCCGACGGACCGCTTCCGGGCGCGCGAGCCCCACCGGGCGCGACGGCCGTCCCCGAGC
Organism: Thermoplasmata archaeon; assembly: GCA_035504395.1. Classification (GTDB taxonomy): domain Archaea; phylum Thermoplasmatota; class Thermoplasmata; order Lutacidiplasmatales; family UBA184; genus Lutacidiplasma. The sequence goes on from DATJRX010000074.1 coordinate 5,538, forward strand.
ACGAGCTCCACCTCCCGGATCCACGCGCGCGTCGGACCGTAGCGGAACGAGCGCGGGCCCGAGGCGTTGGTCGCGACGTTCCCGCCGATCGTCGAGGTCGACCAGGAGCCCGGGTTCGGCGGGAAGAAGGCCCCGCGGGCCTCGAGCGCGATCTGGAGGTCGAGGTTCACCACGCCGGGGTCGACCCGGCCCCACCCTTCGTCCGCCCGGATCTCCCGGATCGCGCGCCACCCCGAGAGGTCGAGGACGAGGCCGCCCCGGACCGGAACCGACTCGCCGTCCAGCGAGGTCCCGCCGCCGCGCGCGACCACCGGCACCCGGTGGGCGCGGGCCCAACGGACCGCGGCCGCCACGTCGTCGGCGTCGCGGGGCGCCACGGCGGCGATCGGCCGGCCGGTCAGATGGGAGCGGTCCCGGCCCACCCGGGCGAGGGTTTCGGGGTCGGTCGCGACCGTTCCGTCGATCGAGCGGGCGAGGGCGCGGAGCGCGCGGTCCACGCGATCGGGACGCCCACCGCGCCTTACCGATGGCGCCCGACCCCTCCGGACGGGCCCATCCCCCACCTTCCGGGGGCCGGGATAACTATATAGAGAGTCGCGAACTTACGTTCCTTGGCCTCGGGCATCGGTGGCGGCGGGCTCTTGGTGGCACCGTCCAAGAGACCTGGAGTCGCCCCACCGATGCCTTCCCGCTTCCTGCGCGTGGGACGATAGGTTCTTTTGACGGTCGGACCGACGCGCGGGCGATGGCCGCTCTCTTCGGTCCCTCGCCCCAGGATCTCGAACGCCTCCGCTCCGCCGTCCAGTCTCTCGGTACCGCGAGCGTGCCCGGCTTGGCCGCTGCCCTTTCGTGGCGGGAACGCAAGGCCCAGCGCGTGCTCGCGCACGAGCTCGGTCGACCGGGCACGCCGGTCGTCTACGATCCGGGCCGCCGAACGGTCCGGTGGGCCCGACCCCTTCCGGACCTCCCGGCCGCCCCCTCGGCGACCCCCCCGGCCGCCGCTCCCCCGACAGCGGTGCGGCTCCCGTCGTCGCCCGGCCCGGTGATGACGGCGGCCGGCCTGAAGACGATCTGTTCCACGTGCCGGGTACCGCTGCAGCAGACCGGCACTGCGAGCCTCGCGGTCTGTCCGAACTGCGGACGGCTCTCCTCGGTACGCGCAGGGGCGGCGACCGCCGGCGCTCCTCCCCCGCCGGCCCGCACGACCTCCGTCCCGGCGCCTTCCCCCACCACGGCCGGGGATTCGCCCGCGCCGCTCAGCGATCGCCGTTCGCAGGAGTTGTTCGCGGCCTGGGTGAACGCCCAGCCGATCCCGTGCCCGAAGTGCCGCACGGCCCTGCGTCACCGCGGCGTCAGCGAGTATGCGTGCCCTGCGTGCGGGCAGATGGTCCGGTTCCCCACGACCCCTCCGGCCCCCGGAACCGCGCCGCCTTCGGTCGCCCCGCCCGCCCTCTCGGCGCGGTAGGCGCGGAGCGACCTAGAACGGCACCTGCGCGCGGACCTCGTCGACGAGGGTCCCCGAGGCGAGCAGCCCGGCGACCCGCTCGATGTCGCCGGACGGGCTGCGGTCCGCCGTGAGCGGCGCGACCCGACCGCGGAGGGCGAGCAGCGCCGCCTCGCTGCCGGCCCCGCCGGTCCGGGGGCGTCGCAGCTCGAGCGCCTGGCCGGCGACAATCCACTCGACCGCGAGGACCGTGCGCGTGTTCGCGACGAGCCGGCGCAGCTTCGCCCCGGCCCACGGCCCCATGCTCACGAAGTCTTCCTGGTCCGCCGACGTCGGCAGGCTGCCTGTGCTCGCCGGATGCGCGAGCGAGCCGTTCTCGTTGACGAGGGCGGCCGCGAGGTACTGGGGGATCATGAACCCGGACGTCACGCCCGCGTGGGGCGCGAGGAACGCCGGGAGCCCGCGGTTGAGGGCGGGGTGGAGCAGGCGGGAGATCCGCCGCTCGGAGAACGAGGCGAGGTACGAGGCCGCGATCGCGAGCGTGTCGAGCGCGAGCGCGAGCGGCTGGCCGTGGAAGTTCCCACCGCTGACGAACTCGTCGCCGAAGACGACCGGATTGTCGGTCACGGCGCTCAGCTCTCCGGCCGCGACGCGCCCGGCGAACCCGAGCGCGAGCTCGACCGCGGCGAACACCTGGGGCAGGCACCGAAGCGTGTACGGGTCCTGGCCGGACCAGACCGTCCGCCGGACGGCGAGGCCGCTCCCCGCGAGCAGGGTGCGCAGCGCCCGCGCGACGGTCCGCTGCTCGTCGAGGTTGCGCACCTCCCCGAGCCGGTCGTCGAGGGACTCCGGGTCGCCCTCGAGCGCGTCGAACGAGAGGGCGGACGCGATCAGGGCGGCGTCGAGCAGGGCGCGGACGTCCGCGACCGCGAGCGCGAGGTACGCGCCCATCAGCGCGGTCCCGTTGAGGAGCGCGACGCCCTCCTTCTCGGCGAGCGCGAGCGGGGGGATCCGCTCGCGGCGGAGCACCTCGGCCGCGGGGAGCGCGGCCCCGGTCGCCCGATCGACGAACGATCCTTCCCCGAGGAGCACGAGCGCGAGGTGCGCCAGCGGCGCGAGGTCCCCGGACGCCCCGACCGAGCCCTGCTCCGGGATCCACGGGACAAGGTCGCGGTTGAGGAGCTCCGCGAGCCGATCGAGCACCTCGGGCCGGACGCCCGAGTGGCCGCGCGCCAGGGAGTTCAGCCGAAGGAGCGTGAGCCCCCGCACGAGATCCGTGGGGAGCGCCGGGCCGGCGCCGCTGGCGTGGCTGCGCACCAGCGAGAGCTGGAGCTCGCGCGCCTGATCGGGCGTGATCCTCAGGTGGGAGAGCCCACCGAACCCGGTCGTGACCCCGTAGACGACCCGCTGGTCCGCGACGGCCCGCTCGACCGCGGCCCGGCTGGCCGAGCACGCGGCGCGAGCCTCCGGGTCGATCGCGACCGGCGCCGAGCGCCGCGCGACCGCGAGGAACCGCTCGAGCGAGAGCGAGATGCCGTCGATCCGCACCGGCGCGCTCACGGCCGGGACCTCATGCCCGGTCGCGCGGGCCGATGCGCCACCCGGTCCCACCTACGCGGGTACGACGAGCTCGCCGCCGGATTTCTGCATCGACGGGACGCGCCGGGTCTTCGCGCCCTTCGTCTGCCAGAACACCTCGGCGAACTCCTGCACCAGCTTGAGGAGGTCCTGGGCATCCGCGACGTTCGTGCCCTGACGCGCCTTCGACGCGGCCTTGAGGATCCGCCAGGTCAGGTCGTGGACCTGCGGGAACTGCTTCGCGTGGTCGGGGGTGAAGTAGTCGCCCCAGATCACCCGGATCTCGCTCTTCACGCGCTCGGCGTGGGACTCCTTGACCGAAGTGTACCGCGCGAGCTTCGAGCCGTACGCCGCCCGGTCCTCGGGCTTCGCATCGGCCGGCGGCATCGCGAGTTCGGCGATCAGCTGGTCCATCCGGATCACGGTCAGCGCGGAGATCTGCGCCTCGTGCGGGTCGTAAATACCGCACGGGATGTCGCAGTGCGCGTAGACGGGTCGGGGGGGAAGGACGGCGTCCCGAAGGCGGTCGACGACTTCGAGCGAGAACGTTGGGCGCGGCATGGTCGCGCGAGCCCGGGCGGCCCGATAAAGATGCCGGGCACGACCGCCGGCGGCGATCCGCCCCGAGCCCGGGCCCGTATCCCCCGCGGCGATCGGGAGCGGGTCGTGGTGCACGACGCGAGCATGCGCCCTACGCTGGAGCCGGGCGACCGGCTCTGGATCGACCGCGAGGCGTATCGCGAGCATCCGCCCGCGATCGGGGACATCGTCGTCCTGCTCGATCCGGAAGCCCCGGGGCGCTGGCTGGTCAAGCGGGTGGCCCGCGTCGATGTGCGCGAGGAGACGATCGACGTCCGCGGCGACGCGACGGACGTGGCGCGGGACAGTCGCCACTTCGGGCCGATCCCGCGCGCCGCGATCGTCGGCCGGGCCTACCGGTTATACTTCCCCCCGGATCGCCGACGCGAGCTGTAGGGCGACCGGCGCGGGGGGCGCCTCGCGCGAAGGGCTTATCCGATGTGTGATTTTGCCACATCGATGTCCGCGCCGGAGAACCCGTCGCCCCCGCCGCCGGCCGCCGCGCCCCCGGCCTGGGGCACCAGCACCGCCGTCTGGGTCGTCGTCGTCATCGTGGTGGCCGCCGCCGTCGCGGGGGCCGGATTCTACGCGGGCTACGAGTATCGAGGGTCACCGGCGTCCTCGCCGAGCACGGCCGCGAACAACACGCTCTCGATCCTCGCCGCCGGGACGCTCACCGACACCTTCCCGATGGTCGCGAACGCGCTCGTGAACGAGACGCCCGGCGTGTCCGCGCCGCTCGCCGCTCAGGATTACGAGGGATCGCTCGACGTCACCACGGCGATCACCTCCTCGGGCGCGAAGGCGGACGTCGCCGCCCTCGCGGACTTCCGGCTGATCCCGCAGCTCCTTCAGCCGACGTACGCCACCTACGAGGTCGTCTTCGCCCAGACGCAGGAGGTCCTGATCTACAACGCCAGCCTGCCCGCGTTCGCTGGGGTCAACGCGTCGAACTGGGGCTGGAAGCTCGTCCAGGACGTCAAGGCCGGGAACGCGCCGTTCGGCGTCTGGAACGCCTCCACCGACCCGAACGGCTACAACGAGATCTTCTCGATGATGCTCCAGGGCCAGATCTACAACGGTTCGAACACGTCGGTGTACAGCCAGCTGTACGGCGGAGCGCCGGGAAGCTACGCGACCCCCAACCCGTCGTACACGAGGATCGAGCACGAGTCGGCGGCGGCGAGCCTGATCAACGAGGGCGTCGTCTCGGCGGTGATCACGTACAAGGCGGTGGCGGTCCAGAACCATCTCCCCTACGTGCTGCTCAACCCGATCGTGGGCCTCGGGGCGAACAACTCGACCGCGCTCGCCGACTACGCGAAGCTGTCGACGGCGATCATCGGATCGTCGGGAGCGCTCACGTCGGTCGTTCCTGCGCCGATCCTGTTCGCGGCGACGGTGCCGTCGAACGCCCCGAACGCGGCGCTCGGAGCCCTGTTCCTCCACCTCCTCCTCTCCCCTCAAGGGAGCGCGATCCTGGCGGAGGGCGGCGCCTGGACCCCCATCTTCCCCGGTTGGTCCCCCACGCCGAGCGCGGTACCGGGCCTCCTGCAGCCGGACGTCACCTCGCTCCCCGCGTGGGCGTCTCCGTTCATTCCATGAACCCGGGGGGCGTCGGGCCCCCCACGATGCGGCCGAAGCTCGGCGGTACCCCATGGCTGGTCCTCCAGCTCGTCCTCGCCGGCTCGCTACTGCTCCTGTTCCTGCTGCCGATCTATGCGCTCTTCACCTACGCCCCCCTCTCGAAGATCGTCGAAGCGTTCTCTGACCCCGGCGTCGACGCCGCCCTCGGGCTCACGTTCTACGCGTCGGCGATCACCGTCCTCATCGCGGTCGTCTTCGCGATCCCGCTCGGCTACCTCCTCGCGCGCCGCCGCTTCCCCGGACGGAGCGTCGTCGAGGCGATCGTCGCGCTCCCGGTGGTCATCCCCCACCTCCTGGTCGGCCTCGGGCTGTTCATCCTCCTCCTACCGGGGAGCCCGGCATATCGGTTCACGAGCTGGCTCGGCGTCCCGGTCTACGACACGATCTGGGGCGTCGTGCTCGTGATGGCGTTCGTCAGCGCCCCGTACACCGTGCTCGCCTCGGATCTCTCGTTCCGGGCCGTGGACGACCGGGTCCTGGAAGCAGCGCGCTCGCTCGGCGCCGGGCCGGCGACGGCCTTTCTCACCGTCTCGTTCCCCCTCGCGCTCCGGGGGATCGTCGCAGGCCTCCTCCTGAGCTGGGCCCGCGCCGTCAGCGAGATCGGCGGGATCCTGATCCTCGCGTACACCGTCTATCCGGGCGGCCCGTACAACGGCCCCGTCACCTCGACGATCTCGGTCTTCGTCTACAACCTGTTCCAGGCCGGCAACCTCCAGGGAGCGGCCGCCGTCAGCTCCGTCTTCCTGGTGATCGCCTTCGCGCTGTTCCTCGCGGTCCGCCTCGGGGAGCGGTCCGGCTGGGTGCCGTGGCGTCGGGGGGATCTGCTGCCATGAGCGCGTGGACCGTCGAGGGTCTCGAGACGTCCGTCGATCACTTCCACCTCGGGCCGGTCGACCTCGAGCTCGCGCCCGGCCGCGTGGTCGGCGTGCTCGGCGCGTCGGGCGCCGGCAAGACGACCCTCCTGCGCGCCCTCGCCGGGTTCCTCGGCCTGAGTGCCGGTCGGATCCGTCGGGACGGGCGCGACATCGCCCACCTGCCGCCCGAGCGGCGCGGGCTCGGGTACGTACCCCAGGGGCTCGGTCTGTTCGCCCACCGCACGGCCGAGCGGAACGTGAGCTACCCGCTCGAGGTGCGCGGCCGGACCGATGCGCGCGCGCGCGCCCAGGAGCTCCTCGAGCGGTTCGGTCTCTCGCGGCTCGCCCACCGGTACCCCGCGCGCCTCAGCGGCGGGGAGGCCCAGCGGGTCGCGCTGGCCCGGGCCCTCGCGGCCGAGCCCGAGCTGATCGTGTGGGACGAGCCGAGCCAGTCGCTCGACGTCGAGGCGCGCCACGACCTCGCGCTGGTCGTCCAGGAGCTGAAGCAGGCCGAGCGCGTTCCCGTCGTGTTCGTCACGCACGACCCCGGACTCGCCTTCGCGACGGCGGACGACTTCCTCGTGCTCCACGACGGGCGCGTCCAGCTGCACGGCGACGCGGGCGAGCTGCTCGCGCAACCGCCGGATCCGTTCGCGGCCCGCTTCGTCGGCTTCGACAACGTGTTC
>DATJRX010000075.1:0-15276 GCA_035504395.1 Thermoplasmata archaeon
GGTCCAGGCGGCCGGGGTGATGACCAGACGGCCGGTGACCGTCGGAAGGGGGACGAGATCGATCACGCCGAGGGCGATCGTGGAGGCGTTCCCGCTCACGTTGAGGAAGACCGAGGTGCTGTAGAACCCGTTCGCCGCGACCTGCACATTGTAATCGCCGTCGGGCAGCGATTGGTTGAATTCCCCGCCGGTGCCCCGGATCGAGGAGAATACGACCTGCGTGGCGCCCGATCCGGGCACGGCCACGATGCCGGCGCCCGGAAGCCCGTAGCCGCCGTCCGCGTCCACGACCGAGCCCTCGACCCAAGAGCCGACGGACGCCGGCGTCGAGGACGTCGCCGGTTGGATCCCGGAGGATCGCGCAACGTCACCGCTCGGGGGACCGGAGGACACGGGCTGCAGCACGATCGTTGGCGCGGTGAAGTTCTCCCCGGGCGTCGTGACGTTCACCCACGTCCAGTCGGTGATGTAGCCCGGCGCGGTGGCCTTGACCTCGTACGCCCCGACCGGGTTCGGACCGGCCTCCGTCGCGCCGTAGTAGAAGCCGCCGGTGGACGTGAGACCGTCGGAACCGACCGCCTGGCACGAGTTCGGATTGGTCGCCGGGCACAGCTCGACCGTCGCCTCGTAGATCCCGTTGCCGGCCGGATCCTCGACCTCGCCCTGCACGTACCCGTACGGCACGAGCAGGATGATGCCGGCCGAGGACGACGTGGGGCCGACGTCGACCCAAGTCGTGTTCGGCTCGTAGTCCGGCGCAGAGACGGTCACGGAGTCCCAGCCGACGGGAGCCTGGACGGAGAAGGCGCCGGTGGAATTGGTGACGCCGCCGCCGCATATGACGGCCGATGGGATGACCCCCGCCGGGCACACTTGAACCGACGGAAGCCCGATCACTGTCGTGAAGCTCAACGACTGGAGAACGACCCCGGTGACCTCGGACGAACCGATGTCGATCGAGTCGGAGTAGGTCTGGGTCGCCCGCGACAGCGGGAGGGGCAGGAGGTTCCACTGGAGGGGCGGGTTGAACAACCACGTGTAGTTCGCCGACGCGTTCGACGGGGTCACCCGGAGCTCGTCCGGACCGGGCGGCGCCGCGACGCAGAACGTCCACTTGGCATCCTGATCGTCCGGATAGGTGGGACACCCGTTCGGCACCTGGAACGTGTACGAGTACTCGTAGTTCGAGTCGGCGTACGAGCCCTCCCCGCACTCGTTCGGTTCGTCGGTGGAGCAGACGGTGACGTCCCAGCCAATCTCGTTGGTCGGCAGCACCTGCCCCTCGACGTATGTCCCGGGCAGTAGGTCGATGCCGCCCGCGTCGGTGACCTTGTCGGGCGTGACATTGATCCATCCGTAGTTCTCGAACACCGGGAGGTCGCCCGGGATCGGCCACGTCGGATAGCCCGGCTGAAGGCATCCGACCTCGTCCGGCTGGACCCGCACGAAGTTCCGCAGGGGGATCGCCGGGAGGACCCCCTCGGAGCCCGGCGGGACGCATCCTCCGGTACAGTCGCTGGAGCTCATGTTGCCGCTCGGCAGCTGGTAGGAGTAGTCGAGGCCATCGAGGCTGCACACCGAGACGATGGCGTATCCTCCCACGCCCCACTCCGAGGTGGGCAGGGAGGAGCCGTACGGCTGGCTCACGCCCGTGATGTTCGGCCACAAGGCGACCCCGCCGAGGGGCACGAGCGAGATCGACCCCATGTCGATCGGTGCGGTCCCCGGACGCGTCGACGGCACGACGCCCAACACCGCGCTGTCGAGGAGGTACCCGGGCGCATACACGGTGACCACGTCTGGTCCCACGGGCGCGAAGGCGGTCAACACCGAGCCTCCGACCGCGGCTCCCTGGGCCGGGCAGTAGCCGGTGATGCGCGAGCAGACCTGGATGGCGCCGCCGCCGATCGGCGCGCCCGTCACCGAGTCGAGGATCGAGTACGACACGAGCGTCGCGCGTTCGACCATCACGGTGCCGATGTCCATCGACGCGCCCGACGAGACGTTCACGAACGTCACGTTCGGCTCGTACACCGAGTAGGGGAGGATCGGCGCGAAGTCGATCTCCGAGGGCACCGGCGGAACGGCGACCGTGAACTGGCCGAGCGCGTTCGTGTGGGTCGACGGCGATCCCACGACCGCCCCGTCGGTGGTGATAGAGGTCACCGAGAATCCGGCCACCGGCTCGTGCGCTGGATCGTCTCCGACGAGCACGCCCGAGACGATGCCGTCCGCGACGAGCGCGATGGTACCGACGTCGTCGTAGGCACCGGTGCCGACGTAGGCCCACGTGCGGTTGCTGAGGTAGAACCCGTCCGATACCAGCACCTCGTTCTCGCCGATCGAGGCTTGGACCGTGAACGTGCCGTCCGCGCCCGTCTGCACGGTCGTGCAGCCGGCCGGGGGACAGAATCCGGTCACCGGTTCCGCGGACACGAGGGCGCCGGAAAGCGGGGTCTGGGCGACACCCGCCGCCACGACCGTTCCTTGGATCCAGCCGTAGGCCGAGGTGCTCCCCGACGCGGCGGGAGAGGAGGAGGCAGAAGCCGAAGGGGAGAGCAGCGGGGCGGAGATCGAAGTGGAGTTGGGCAGGGCTGTGGTCTCGTTCTGGGCTTCGGAGATGATGAGACGATCCCCGGCCGATTGCGATATCTGGTTGACGAGGGGGACGGGGTTCACCGAGGCTTCGCCGACCGGGGACTGCCCCGGTACGCTTCCGGGCGACGCCCCCACGGTGCCGACCGAACTGAGCCCGCTGGAGTTGGAGTCGATCCCGCCCAGGATCGCGCCTGTGGCCACCGCCGGTCCGCCGACGGCTCCCGTGGTGAAGGCCCAAGCATTGCCGCTCGGGGCGACCATGAGCACCACGGCGAGGACTCCCAGCAGAAGGAGCGCCATGCGTCGCGGCGCCCGGCGCCAGCGGACGACGGGAGTCCGATATGATTGGGAGTCCGCGGGCGGCGCAACGCGGGGAAACGGCGAACGGAAGCCGTCGGACGACGGCCCCAGGCCCGGGGTCACGAGTCGGTCGGAGGCGGGGCCGCCTCTTAATCTATCTGTAGGTCGGGAGCGAAGCGGACTGTCGACCGCGGGGTACGCCTCCGATATGGTTTGTCGGTTTCGGAAGGGCGTTCTTCGAGCACCGGCGCCCCTCCGCATCGACCGTCTCGGCGGACCCGCGGGTATCGCAATCGGCCGCCGTGCGTCGCGCCCGTGGCCCCGCTTCCCCCCGGCAGACGGATAAGCCCGTACACGCTTCTCGCCGCCCGTCCGATGCGTCGCGTGTTCGAGGGTCGGTCGCCGAACAAGGGTCCCGGTCGTGTTCGACTTCTCGCCGTGATCGCGATCGCGACGTTGGTCAGCCTTGGGCTGCCCGCGGTGGGCTCGGGTCGCGGACCGGCCGCTCCGGGGAGTGCGTCGGCCGTCGTCGCGGCACGACCGTCGGTCGCGACGGGCCTCGCCCCGACCGCCGTGGTGTATGATGCGGAAAGCGACGAGGTATTCGTGGCGAACGGCGGCGGCTCGGACCTCTCGGTGTTCAATGCCACCTCGGGACAGGCTGTGGGTTCCTCCATCGAACTTGAGGCCAATCCCCATGGCATGGCGCTGGACTCCGGAACCGGGAACCTGTACGTCTCGATGCCGGGCGCGGACGCGGTGTCGGTCGTCTCGGGTCTTCGGAACTCCCTCGTAACCACGCCGATCGGGGTCGGTTCCGATCCGACCGGAGTCGCGTACGTGCCCCCGACCTCCTACGTGTATGTCGCGAACACGGGCACGAACAACGTCACGGTGATCGCGGACTACGAGGAGGCCCAAGTGGTGCCAGGGTTCGCGGTCGGCTCGGCCCCAGGCGCGCTCGTCTACGACCCGGCCGACGGGTACGTCTACGTCGCGAACAGCGGTTCGGACAACGTCTCAGTCATCAACAACACCCAGGGGGAGGTGCTCCCGGGGGCGATCGCCGTCGGGGCGGACCCGAGCGGGTTGGCCTACGACGCCGAAGACCAACAGATCTTCGTGGCGGACCGGGGCGCGGCCTCCGTCCTGTCGATCGACGGAACGACCGACCAGGTCAGCGGGAGTCCGATCCCGGTCGGCGATGCCCCCGATGCCCTCGCCTACGACCCCTCGACCGACCGACTGTTCGTCGCGAACTACGGTTCCGACAACGTGACGGTCATCAACGCGAGCTCGGGACTGGCGATCGCCTCCGTACCCGTCGGGGTCGAGCCCGACGCCCTCGCCGTCGGGGCCCCCCACGGCCTCGTCTACGTCGCGAACTTCGGTTCGGACAACTTGACGATATTCAACGCCTCGACCCTCCGCGCCTTCATCCCGGCGGTCCCGGTGGGGACCGGACCGGACGCGATCGCCTACGTCCCGCTCGGTGACACGCTCTACGTTGCCAACTCGGGGTCGAACTCGGTCACCCAGATCAGTGGCGGCACGGACTCGATCTCGGCCGCGGACATCCCGGCGGGTGACGCGCCGTGCGGCCTCGCGTGGGACGGCGCCACGGATCAGCTCTGGGTCTCGGACGAGAGCACGGACGAGCTCGACGTGCTCAACGCCGCCTCCGGGGCCCTGGTGGCCACGTATCCGGGCGGATCGGGGCCCTGCGGGATCGCGATCGGCGACGGAGACGCGTTCGTCGCCGACACGGGGTCCAACAGCATCGAGGTGCTCGACGCCGCGTCGGGCTCCGTGCTGGACGCGTCCGTGCCGGTGGGGGACGGCCCGTCCGAGGTCGCCTTCGATAGCGCGGCGGACCTCGCCGTGGTGTCGAACGCCGGCTCGAACAATGTGACCGTCTTCAACGCGACCTCGAACGCGATCCAGGTCGCCGGGGCGCCCGTCGGGAGGGCTCCCTACGGCGTGGCGTACGACCCTGACAACGGCCTCGTGTACGTGGCCAACTCGGGCTCGAGCAACGTGACGGTGCTGGCCCCCGCGACGGGCGATCCGGTCGTCGCGGGGATCCCCGTCGGACTCGAGCCCCATGGCCTCACCTTCGATCCCGACGACGGCACCGTCGACGTGGCGAACCTCGGATCGAACAACGTGACCGCGATCGGGACCGCGTCGAACACGGTCGTGACCCCGGGGACCGTCGCCGGCGCCGGGCCGGTCGCGATCGCCTGCGACGTCGCCACCGGTCAGCTGTTCGTCGTCGACTCCGCGACGGACGAGACCGACATCCTCTGGGGCCCCGGGCCCGCCGAGTACTCCGTGGCGTTCGAGGAGAGCGGGCTCCCGGTCGGCGCGAGCTGGTCGATCACGGTCGCCGGGGCCGAGGGCGCGACCTCGGGAACGACCCTCTCGTTCTCGGAGCCGAACGGCACGTACAACTTCACCATCCCCTCGGTCGAGGGCCTCCAGGCGTCGCCGGCCAGCGGCGCGGTCCCGGTGAGCGGGGGTCCCGCGACGGTCCTTGTGGCGTTCGCGCCGGCGGCCGGGAGCCTCTTCTCGGTCGAGTTCACCGAGACGGGACTACCGACCGGTGCCACCTGGGGCGTCTCGCTGGGGAGCTCGGTCGAGAACACCTCCGCGTCCTCTGACTGGTTCAACGAGACGAACGGATCGTACTCGTTCTCGGTCCGGTCCTCGGGTTGGCAGGCGACCCCGGCGAGCGGCACCCTGGCGGTCTCGGGCGGGGACCGGACCGTGCCGATCGCGTTCGTCCCGACGCCGCCGGCGACGTTCCCGCTCGACTTCGCCGAGAGCGGACTCCCGGTCAATGCGAGCTGGACGGTGGTCGTCGGCGCGTCGACGCAGACCTCCTCGCTCGCGGTGATCCAGTTCTTCGTCGCGAACGGATCGTACTCGTTCACCGTCCGCACGTCCGGCTTCGTGCCGTCGCCGGACGCGGGCGTCGTGCAGGTGAATGGCACCACCCGCGTCGAGCCGGTCGTCTTCGCGACGGCCGCGGGATCGGCGTCCCCGCCCTTCGGCGGACTCGATCTCGCGCTGGCCGGGGTCGCGGTCCTCGTCGTGCTCGCGGTGGTCGCCTTCGCGTGGCGGCGCGCCCGACGGCCGCCGGCGACGACGGACCTCGCCCTGCCGTCGATCACGCGGGTGGACGCCGACGACGTGGAGGTCGTGGGGGCCGCGGGACCCCCGACCGACGGTCCGCCGCCCGGCGGAACGGCCTAAGCCAGCCCCGACGCCGGGCGCCCGGTTTGTCGGGTGGGTTTATGAGCCGGCGACATGTCGGCTCCTCCGGGTCGGAGCCGGATGGACGTCACGCTCTACGCGATCGCCCTCGCCGTGTTCGCCGTCCTGTACCTCGCGCTGAGCGTCTTCCTGGCGTTCGCCCTGATCATCACGCTGCTCGTGCTGTTCCTCTACCTCGTCGCGCGGTACCGGGACCTTCCCAGCAGCTACCCGTACGGGCGCGGCGACGCGATCACCACGTTGATCTTCATCGGGATCACGTGGGCGATCTTCACGTTCGTCTCCGACAAGAATCCGCTGCCGTTCATCGGCAACGGGCTGACCTACACCTCGAGCTCGCTGGTGCCGCTCAACACGATCCTCGCGATCGGGTTCGTCGTCGCGGTCCTGTTCCTCGGCGTGTTCTCGGTGCTCGCGCCCTCGAAGGGCAGCGAGTCGGACGACTCCGGGACCCCGCAGCAGACCGTCGGCAGCGGGTAGGCCCGTCGGCTCAGGCGTAGTGGCTCAGGCTCGAGCGTTCCTTCTTCGCGGCCTCGCGCTGCTCCCCGCGCTCCTCGCGCCGCCGCTCGCGCTCGCACTCGTCCTCGGTGACCCAGGCGAACTCCAGGTCCTCGGGGTGGTCGTGCGCGATGAACGCGCCGGCCTCGAACGCGCTCGAGAGCAGTTCCTCGAGGTTGTCCGCGTCGCTCCCCTCGAGCCGTCCGGCGAGCCGCCAGAACCAGTCGGGCGCCTTGCCCGCCGCCTGGAGGTACTCGGTGACGAGGTCGTAGATCGACGAGTGATCGTCGGCGAGGCGGACGTGGAGGTGGCGGTCCGGGCCTTCGGTCGACGGGGCTTCCGCGCTGGGCATCGTCGTTGTGAGACGTGGGCGCGCTATAACGGCTCCCCGCGCCGCCAACCCTCAAGAAGCCGGACGAGTTACGCCCGACGCCAATGTACGGTTCTTCCGCGCCTCCCCCGCCGCCCTCCGGCTCCGGCGGCAGCGCCGGATCGCGCTACACGTACCTCGTGGGCCGGCTCCGCAACCGGCAGATCACGATGGAGGAGGCGACCGAGCTGTTCACGGTCATGCAGACGATGGTCCAGCGCGCGAACGAGACCGCGCGCGCGGCCCTACGGACGCCCGCCGCGTCCAGCGTGCCGATCGCCCCGGTGCCCGAAGCGCCCCGCACCGCGGCTCCGACCGGATCGTCCGACGACCTCCTGGTGGTCGGTCTCCTCGCGATGGGCGCGGGGGCCGGTCTCATCGCCGCCCTCGCGAAGCGGATGGGGGAGCCGCCGCCGATCGCGACCGTCCCGGCGACCCGGACCAAGGCCAACGGTTCCTCCCGGTAGGGGGCGCGGATGCCGCCGGACCGGTTCGTCTTCGCTCACTTGGCCGACGCACACGTCGGGGCGTGGCCACGGGACCCGGACGTGCGGGCCGCGCTCCGCGCGAGCGTGCTCCGCGCCCTCCGGGTCGTCGCCGAGCGCGACGCGCAGTTCCTGCTGATCTCGGGTGACCTCTTCCACACACCTGTCCCCGATCCGGCGGAGGTCGCGCCGGTCGCCGCGGCGCTCCGCGACCTGGTCGAGGCGGGCCGCCGGGTCTACGCGATCTACGGGTCCCACGACTACGTCGCCCATCGGACCAGCTGGCTCGACGTGCTCGCGGAGACCGGCGTGTTCGTCAAGGTCGCTCCCGAGGCGGTCCGGTCGGAGGGGACCCGGTGGACTCTGCCGTTCCACGTGGACGAGCCCACGGGCGCGCGCATCGCGGGGATCTCGGGTCGGTCGCACGGGCTCGACCGGGAGTACTTCCGGGCGGTCGACGCCGAGGCGTTCCGCGCCGAGCCCGGCTTCAAGATCTTCCAGTTCCACGCCGCGGTCGAGGAGTACCTGCCCCCGAACCTGCGCGCGCACATCCGGGGCGTCCGGCGCGACGACCTCCCCACGGGGTGCGACTACTACGCCGGCGGCCACATCCACCTCACGTACGAGGGCGAGGGGCCCGGCGGTGGGGCGCTGGTGAACCCGGGAGCCGTGTTCGGCACCAGCCGCACCGACCTCGAGAACGCGGCCGCCGGGCGGACGCACCAGGGTGTCGTGATCGTAACGGTCGACCGGAACGTCCCGTCGGTCGAGTTCGTCGACACCGCCCCGCGGGACCGGGTCCGGCTCGTGGACGTGGACGTGAGCGGGCAGACGGCCACCGAGGCGCACGCCACCATCGCGGCGCGGATCCACTCCGCGGACGAGCGCCCCGGGACGCTCCTGTTCCCGAAGCTGACGGGTACGCTCGCCGACGGCAGCATCGCGGCCCTCGCGCTCACCGAGCTCTCCCGGTCGGAGGCGGACTCCGACGTCACGGTCCACTGGGACCTGAGCGACCTCGAGCTCCCCGCGTCCGCGGGCGGGGCCGTGTCGGGCGAGGCGGAGGTCGAGACGACCGAGATCCGGCGGCTCCTCACCGACGCGCCGCCGGGCTGGTGGGTCGGCGACGCGGCCGAGGCCGCGGTGCGGGACCTCGTCCGCGAGCTCGGGATGCCTCGAGGGGACGGTGAGGCGAGGGCGGACTACCTCGCCGCCCGCATCCGGGCCGCCCGTCGCGTGCTCGGGGTCCCGGACGACGACGCGGCCCCCGAGGCAACGTGAGGCTGCGTCACCTCCGCGTGCGGAACATCCGCAGCTACGTGTCGGGCGCCGTCGACTTCCCGGACGGCACGACGCTCGTCGCCGGCGACGTCGGGGCCGGGAAGACGAGCCTCCTCTACGCGATCGAGATGGCGCTGTTCGGGACCTCGGAGGTCGACGCGGCGTACCTGGTCCGGCACGGCGCCGGGCACGCCGAGGTGCACGTCGCCTTCGACGACGAGGCGCACCGCTACGAGATCGGCCGCCGCTTTCGCCGCGTCCGTCGCAAGGGCAAGGAGAGCTACGAACCCGAGGCGATCTCGTTCAGCGTCGACGGCGCGAAGACTGAGTACTCCGCGACCGAGCTTCGGCAGCGCGTGATCGAGCTCCTCGGATTCGCGGACAATCCGAGCCCGCAGGCCCACTCCGACCTCTGGCGCTGGGCGGTCTACGTCCCCCAGGAGCGCATGCGCGACATTCTCGCGGCCCGCCCGCAGGACCGGCTCGAGACGGTCCGCAAGGCGCTGGGGGTCGAGCAGTTCCGCAGCGCGGCCGAGAACGCGCAGGACGTCGCCGCCGAACTTCGGCGCAGTGCGACCGCCCGGCGGTCGGAGGCCGACCGACTGAAGCACCATGACGACGAGTTCGCTTCCTGGACCGAGGAGTCGGATCGCCGTCGGGCCGAGCGGGTCGCCCTCGAGAGCGAGCGGGCGCGACGCGAGGCCGCGCTCGTCGAGGCCCGCGCGGCGGCGGAGCGCGCGGACGCCGCCGTGCGGCGGCTCGACGTCGACCGACGGGAGCTCGAAAGCCTCCGCGCGGAGGACGCGGCCGACCGCGCGGCCGAAGCGGAACGCGAGCGGGCGCGGGCCGATCGCGCCCGCGAGATCGAACGCCTGGGCCGGGAGATCGTCCAGTCCCAGACCGCGGCCGCGGACCTTGCGGGACTCCGTCGTGGGATCGCGGAAGCGGACGAATCGCTCGCGCGCCTGAGGGCGCGCGCCGAGGCGAACGGAGCGGACGTGCGGCGGCTGATCGTCGCGCGGTCGGAGGGGACCGCCGCGGAAGCGCGAGCGAAGGATGCCGACTCCGTCCGGGAGCGCTCCGCTCGGGAGCTCTCCGACGCCCGGGCAGCGCTGGAGGAGCGCCTTCGATCCGGGCCGATGCACGAGCCGCCGGCACCGACCCCCGACTCGCTCGACGCGATCGACGCGCGCCTCGCGGAGGCGCGGCAGCGCGAGCAGGATCGGGCCGCGGACCTGACCCGGGCGCAGAGCGTCCATCACGACTTCGTGGAACTGCTCTCGGCGGGGGTCTGTCCGAGGTGCGGGCAGCCGGTCCGGCCGAGCGACTTCGAGCCCCACCGGGCCGAGTCCGAGCGGTCCGAAGCGGAGGCGGCGCGCGCCCACGCGTCCGCGGTGTCCGATCGGGAACGGATCGAGGAGGAGCGCCGCGCGCGCGAGCGCTACGAGCGCGCGCACGATCGCTGGAGGGAGAAGGAACGGGAGCGGACCGAGGCCCGGGCCGCGCTCGCCCGGGCGGACGCGTCGCATCGAGCGGCGGAGGCCGCCGCCGCAACGGCGCGTCTCGAGCTCGAGGCGGCGCGCTCGCGGGCCAGGGAGATCGCGGGCGCGGAGGCCACGGAGGCCGAGATCCGGGCGGAGCTCGCCGCGCGCACGCTCGAGAGGACCCGGCTCGACGAGCGGGCGACCGAGGCGATCGCGGCCGCCGAGAAGGTCCGGATCTCCTCGTCCGCGGTCGCGCTGCTCGAGTCGGAGCAGGCGCGCCAAGCGGCCGAAGCCGCGACGCGGGTGTCCCGGCGGACCGAGCGGGCCGGACGCATCCACGAGCTCGAGATCGCGGCGACGGAGGGGGCCGAGCTCGCCCGCCTCCGCGACTCGGCGGCGGGCGTCGCGGCCGAGGAGGCCGCGGCTCTCGAGGAGGCGCGGCGCGCGCTCGTGCGGGTCGACGGCCGCCTCGACGAGGCCGTGCGCCGGGTCGCGGAGTCCGAGCGGGGAAGGGCGCAGCGCGCCGAGCGGATCGCGGAGGCGACCGGGCTCGAGGCGCGGGCGGAGTGGCTCTCCGGTCCGTTCCGCCGGTCCGTGCTCGGGATGGAGCAGCGATTGCTCGCGCACGCGCAGGCGATCTTCGAGCGGAACCTGACACGCTACTTCGCGGCCCTGGTCGACGACCCCTCGTTCGTCGCGCGCACTGACGTCGCGTTCACGCCCGCGGTCGCGATCGACGGCGAGTGGACCCCCGCGGAGGCGCTGAGCGGCGGCGAGCGGACGAGCCTCGCCCTCGCCTTCCGCCTCGCGCTCGCGGAGGTGGTGCGTACCCTGGGCCACCTGAAGCTCGACACGATCCTGCTCGATGAGCCGACGGACGGCTTCTCCCCGGAGCAGGTCGTCCGGATGGGCGAGCTGCTCGACGCGCTCGGGCTCCCGCAGGTCGTGATCGTCTCGCACGAGGAGGCGCTCGCGGGGATCGCGGACCGCGTTGTGCGCGTCGAGAAGGTCGGGGGCCGCTCGGTCCTGCGGACCGGGGCGGGCAAGTCGCCTGCGGCCGCGGCGGCGGAGGGGACCGGCCCTCCGGGGAACCTCGAGTGAACCGAGGCCTTACGGCAGCAGCTCGCGGAACGCGGCGCCGTCCCAGGGCGGGAGCGAGGCGATCTCGAGGTTCTCCGCGAGGTGCTCGCTCGTCTTCTGACCGACCAGCGGGGCGAGCGTCCCGGGGGCCGAGCGCGCGAACTGGATCGCGGTCTGGGCCGGGCTGAGGCCCGGCCGCTTCGGCCCCGCCCGCGCGAGCTGCCCCTGGAAGAGCGGCACGCTCGTGAAGCACGCGACGCCGAGCCGCTCGGCGGCTTCGAACAGGGTCGTCCGCTCCGGGCCGACCGGCTGGTTGCGCACGGCCGCCGCCTCGGGCATCGCGAGGTTGAAGGGGAACTGGATGAACCGGAACCCGTGGCCGCGGCCGCCGACCCGCTCGGCGAGGCGGACGGCGGCCTCGAGCGGGTAGTACCCGGGGTCGGAGCGCGCCGAGCGCAGGCAGTCCCAGGTGGCGAGCCCGTACGCGCCGAGCTGGCCCTTCTCCCGGAGCTCCTCGAGGATCACGAACGCCAACTCGAGGCGACGGTCGAACTCCTCGCGGCCGACCGCCGCGAGCTGCGCGTCGGGCGCGTTGTGGAGGTAGAGGAGGTCGATCGTCTCGAGGCCCAGGTTGCGCCGGCTGCGCTCGAACTGGTCCGCGAGGTAGCGCGGGGTCATCGCGTGGCAGTCGTCGACGACGTCCGCCGCGCGCAGGATCTTCCGGTCGTACAGCTCGCGCCGGATCCACTCGTCGGGCGGCATGCGCGCCTCGCCGTCCGGCGCGAGGTAGCCGGCCTTCGTGGCGACGAACACCTCCGACCGTTCGACCTCGTCGCGCTCGAGGAGCCGGGCGAGCGCGCGCCCGATCGAGCGCTCGGCGCGCTGGTGCCGATAGTTGATCGCTGTGTCGAGGACATTGATCCGGCCCGACGTGAGGGCGATCGTCACCGCCTGCTCGACCGCGAGGTCGGTCGGACCGTCCGGCGGGCCGATGTACGTTCCGAGGCCGAGGCTGGTGAGTGTGAGACCGCCCGGCGCGGATCGGAAGTGCCCGGCCGGCAGACGACGATCCTCGACGCCCCGGTCCCGGAACCCCGCCGTGCCGTCGGGCGTGGCGCTCCCGCCGAGCAATGCCACGACCCCGACGAGGCGGGCGCGCTCAAAAGGTGGCGCCCGGCCCGGGCGGCTCCCGCCACCATCAAGAGCGGGGCCCCGTTGCCGGGCGAATCCCCCGATGCCACGCCGCAAGTACGGTCGCATGCAGAAGCCGATCCCGCCGGTGGCGCCGGAGAAGTGCCGGCTCTGCCGACTGCCGAAGCCGTGCCCGATCCACGCGCGGCCGGGTCGGAGCCGGACCGAGATCTAGGGGAGCGGGTCCGGGGTCCCGGCGCGCTTCCCCGTCAGCAACGGGGTCGCGACCTTGGCGTGGAACCGGTCGGCGACGTGGCCGATCCGCTCGACGACCCGCGGGGAGATGCGGCCCCGGGCCCGGCCGAGCGCGGCCTCGAGCCCGAAGCGCGCCTGCTCCCAGCGGTAGACGGACTGCGGGAACGCCGCCTCGTAGAGCAGCGTGCGGCCGCCCGACCCCTTCGCGGCCCGGGCCCGCCCGGTGAGCCGGTCGCGGACCGCCTCGTGGAACCGCGTCCCCGGTACCGGGACGGCGATGGAGACCGAGTACTCCTCGGGGCTGAAGCGCCGGAACAACTGCAGCGTCGCCTCGATGTCGTCGAGCGTCTCGCCCGGGTAGCCGAGCATCAGGAACCAGAACTGCCGGACCCCCTCCTTCCGCAGCGCGGCGGCCGTGCGCTCGACCTGGGAGAGCTTCGTCCCCCGGTTCATCAGGTCGAGCATCTTCTGGCTGCCGGACTCGACGCCGACGTAGACGCGGGCGAGCCCGGTCGACCGCATGCGGTGCAGGAGCTCCGGCTTCAGCAGGTCGACGCGCGCGAGGCATTCCCACTTCAGCCCGAGCTGTTCCTCCTCGAGCTGCGAGAGCAGCCGGTCGATCCACGCGCGGGAGACGCCGAAGACGTCGTCGCAGAACCGCACGTAGTCGACGCGGTAGCGTTCCGCGAGCGCCCTCAGCTCCTCGATCACGCGCTCGGGCGACTGCTGCCGGAACGTCCGGCCGAACGTCGGCTTCGAGCACCACGAGCAGTCGAACGGGCAGCCCCGCGAGGTGAGGACCGCGGCCCGACGCTCCCCGGTCGACCTCTCCCACCGACCGAGGTACTCGTCCATGTCCGCGAGGTCCCAGGCCGGGAGCGGAAGGGCGTCGAGGCTCCGGAGGAACGGGCGAGGCGGTCCCCGGACCGTTCGCCCACCGGATCGCACGGTGACGCCCGGCGTGCCGGTCGGGTCGCGTCCCGCCGCGACCGCCCGCGCGAGGTCGGTGAGCGCGGCCTCCCCTTCGCCCGGGACGACCGCGTCGAACCCGTTCGCAAGGTACTCCTCCGGGCGGCTCGCGGAGTCCGGCCCGCCCGCCACGGTGAACGCGCCGTGCGCCCGGGCGGTCCGACCGATCGCGATCGCGCGATCGTGCGTCAGGGTCTTCGTGTGGACGCCCACGACGTGCGGGGCGAACGAACGCAGGCGACGGGTCGCGGGCCGCAGATCGCGCGCGAACGTGAGGTCGGCCATCTCGACCTCGATGCCCTGGTCCCGGAGGTACGCCCCGAGGGTCAGCAGCCCGAGAGATGGGTAGAGCTCGACGAACTTCCGCTCCATCGGGTCCTGGCGGGCGAGGTACGGATCGACGAGGAGGACCCGGGGCGCGTTGCTCCGGGCGGGCTTGGCGACGGCGGGCTCAGTCATCCGCCCGCCTCCGTCGCACGACCGTGCGACCGCCCGAGATCGCGCCGACCGGGCAGTACGGGACGCACCAGCCGCAGTCGGTGCAGTTCGGCAGGACCTCGAGCCGGGTCGGGGTCAGCTCCATGGCGTTCGGCGGACAGACCCCCGTGCACAGGCCGCAGAGGACGCACACGTCGGGATCGACCTGGACCAATTCACCACGGGCCCGGCGTCGGCCCGCCTCGGCCGTTGGACCGCCGTCCGCCTATAAAACGGTCCCTTGACGGCGGGTCAGGCCGACGCACCGGCGGGCGCCGCGTGCAGCGCCCGCTCGAGCGCGACAAAGCCGGTGAGCGCGCACTTCACGCGGACCGGCGAGAGCGGGATCCCGAGCGACTTCAGCACGTCATCGCCGGTGAGGTGTTCGGCCTCCTCGACCGTCTGCCCGACGAGCCGGTCCGTCAGCATGGAGGCGCTCGCGACGCTGATCGCGCACCCGTCGCCCTCGAACCGCACCTGGTCGATCTTCCGCGTCGCCGGATCGACCCGCAGCCGGACCGTGATGTGATCGCCGCACGTCGGGTTCGACTCCTCGCCCACGCGGTTTGCGCCGTCGAGCGGTCCGAAGTTGTGCGGGGTCCGGTAGTGCGCCAGGATCACCTCCTGGTACATGTCGTACGCCATCAGGGCCTCGCCCGGAACTGAGCCCTCGGTCCGTATTAGACGCCTTCCTCGAGCTCGGGGAACGCGCTGGCCTTCGCATCACCGACCAGGACAACCCCTTCAACGGGTCGGGGTCTGAACTCCGACCCGTCGTTTTCTCACGCTGCCGCTGCGCAGCGCACGCTCCACCCGCTTCGCGCGTCGTGGAGGGAGGTTAGATGGATCCCGCAAGCAGCCCCGGCGACGCGTCGGCGACGAACGACTGCGCAGAATCCCCGTCAGTAGCCGGCGACGATTTCGCCGTGCGTCGGCGACGGGCCGGCGACGAACCGGCGACGCGTCGCCGGCCCCGGCGCGACCGCTGTCCGACCTGCCACCGCATGTTCAACCGATCGGCCCTATTCCGACACCGTCAACGAGCGCACCCCGAGACGCCGATTCCCGC
>DATJRX010000076.1:0-13698 GCA_035504395.1 Thermoplasmata archaeon
GTCCTCCCCCGTGTACTTCTTGATCAACGCGCTCACGTTCTGCACCGCCTCCCGGGCGATCTCGCCGAGCTTGCCGGTCGCGACCACGACCCCCCCGTCGCGCGTCTGCGCGGGGGTCACCTCGGCGACGATCGGGAGGACGATCCCGGAGAACTCCGACATGCCGCTCTGGGCGTTGATCGCGGCGAGGCCGTTGACGACCCCGACCGCGGCGCCCTCGGTCGAGAACATCCGGTACTCCTTGCGATGCTCGATGTAGCGGTCGGCGATCTGCTGCTCGAGCGACCGGCTCGCCCGCTTGGCCCGGACGACCTGCTCGGCGCGGACCGTCGGCGTCCCCTCGGAGAGGGCGATGTCGCCGGCGACGCGGACCAACCCGCCGAGCTCGCGCAGGCGGAGCGTCAGCTGTCCCGAACGGCCGGAACGGCGCTGGGCCTCCCGGACGACCTCCACGATCGCCTCGCGCTCGAAGTGGGGGATCTTCTTGTCCTTGATGACCTCCTGCGCGACGAACCGGACGATCTTGGCGCGGTTCTCCGGCGTGTCGGGCATCGTCGACTTCACGTACAGCTCGTAGCCGTAGCCGCGGATCCGCGAGCGGAGCGCGGGATGCATCGACTGGACGCTGTCGACGTTGCCCGCCGCGACCAGGACGAAATCGGCCGGTACCGGCTCGGTCTTGACCATCGCCCCAGCGGAACGCTCCGACTGGCCGACGATCGGGAACTTGCGCTCCTGGAGCGCGGTCAGCAGCGAGTGCTGGCTCTCGATCTTGAGGAGGTTGATCTCGTCGATGAACAGCACGCCGCCGTTCGCCCGGTGGATCGCTCCGACCTCGACCCGGTCGTGCGGCGGCGTCTCGAGGCCGCCGGACTGGAACGGATCGTGCTTCACGTCGCCCAGGAGCGCGCCCGCGTGCGCGCCGGTGGCGTCCACGAACGGCGGCTTGTCGTCGGGCGAATGCGAGACGAGGAGCTTCGCGACCCCGACGCCGGATTCGTTCCGTCCGCTCGAGAAGCGGATCAGGGCGTAGAGGATCAGCACGATCAAGAGCCCGACGAGCAGGGCCGTGAGATCGATCGGGTGGCTCGAGAGCGCGATGTAGAGCGTGAAGCCGAAGACGGCGAGCGCGATCACGACGAACAGGATCGTCCGCTGCTCGCGCTTCTGCGCGGCCTCGAGCTTCTGGGCCGCGACGATCTCCTTGCCCTTGCCCGAGGGAACGACGCGGATCTTCGGCTCGTTCGGGTCCTCGTTGTTCGGGTAGGCGAGGATGTCCTGCAGCTGCTCCTTTGGCAGGAAATCGACCATCGCCCGGGCGAGCATGCTCTTCCCGGTCCCGGGCTCGCCGATGAGCATCATGTGCCGCTTCTGGGTCGCCGCCTTCCGGGCGACCTCGACGGCCTCGTCCTGCCCGATCACCTGATCGAGGAGACGGGGCGGGACCTCGATCTGGGCGGTCGACTGGTAGGGGAGAGTATGCGACCACTCCTCGAGGTCGGTCGACGGCGCAGGCTCGGGGGGTTCTGCCGACGGTGTATCCGCGCCTTCTGCCATGGCGGCGTGTCGGTCCGGGGTCCGGGGCCGCTCGCCATCCGAACCATGGGGGGCAGTGTATAAATCCCTTCGGAGGTCGATTTCGTTCGCGCCACCTGAGCGCGACTTCCGCACCACCCGACCGGGGCCCGGAGCCGTTCGTTATCTATCGACCCGGGCTCGGCGGGCCGCGTCCGTGACCGAACGGCTGGAGGGGAGGCCCGTCGCCGACGCGGTCGATGCGGCGACCCGTCAGCGCGCGAGCTCGGGTCCCACCGGTCGCCCGCCGTCGCTCGTCAGCGTCCACCGGGACGTCGACAGCCCGTTCCGGTTCTACCTCCGGCGGCAGGCGAAAGCCGCGCAGGCGGTCGGGATCGCGTTCCGCGAGGAGCGGATCCCGGCGGGGGCCGGAGCCCCGATCCTTTCCGGTCGGCTCCGGGCGCTCGACGCCGACCCGACCGTCGACGCCGTCCTCCTGGAGCATCCGCTGCCCCCGCCCTTCGACTTCCTCGACGCGATCTCGGCCCTCCGTCCCGCGAAGGACGTGGACGGCGTGGGGCCCACGAACCTCGGCCTCCTCGTGGCGCAACGTCCGCTCCACATCCCCGCCGTCGCTCGCGCCGCGCTCGCGATCGCGCGGCACTACCGGGCTCCCCTCGAGGGCGAGGCGGTGGCGGTGATCGGACGGTCCGAGACCGTCGGGCTCCCGCTCGCCCTCGCGCTCGCCGGGCGGGCCGAAGGCATCCACGCGACCGTGACGGTGGCGCACTCGCGGACCCGCGACCTCGCGCGGGCCCTCTCGACCGCGCGCACGATCTTCTCGTGCGTCGGACGGCCGGGCCTCCTCGACCGGTCGA
This sequence comes from Thermoplasmata archaeon, assembly GCA_035504395.1. Lineage (GTDB taxonomy): Archaea > Thermoplasmatota > Thermoplasmata > Lutacidiplasmatales > UBA184 > Lutacidiplasma. Next base: position 2,394 of record DATJRX010000076.1, read on the forward strand.
TCGTGCCCGAAGGCGCCTACGTGATCGACGTCGGGCTGTCGAGCGTGCCGGATCCGTCCGCCCCGGGCGGCGCGCGACCGGCCGGGGACGCGGACGCCGCGTCGCTCGACGGATGGGCCGGGGGGCTCACGCCGGTCCCGGGCGGGGTCGGACCGGTCACGGTCGCGGAACTGATGGACGGCGCGGTGCGCGCGCGCGACTACCTGGCCGGAGGTCCCTCGTTCGCATGACCGCGCCGAAGGTGGGACCGGCGGACCCCGCGCGACCGAGCCGCAAGGGCCCCCTCCACTGCCGCGACTGCCCGATGTGGTACGGTGCCGAGGACAACGGCTGGGGACCCTGTTCGATCAAGCACCGGCGCGGCGACCGCCGCTACCTCACCTGGGGCGGCCACGTCTGCGACGAAGGCTACGTGCTGCCGACCGCGGCCCCGGTCATGGCGCGGGCCGACGAGTTGAGCGGGTTGCGCTCGACCTCGAGGGCGTCCGCGGTCGGGTACACCTCGATCTCGAAGGCGGGCCAGGGCAAGCGGCGGGCCGCGCGCCGCAAGGCCGCGGGCGCCAGCTCGACGCGCCGGCGCTCGGGGTCGAAGCGGTAATCGCCCGGACCGAGACCGAGCCGCCGCGCGACGCGCCGGCTCCACCGGGGGAGATCGGCCCGACCGCGCGGTTCCACGACGCCCAGGACGACGGTCCCGTCCGCGGTCCGGTCCGCGAAGGACGGCGCGGTGCGTTCCGCGCGCCGGATCAGCCGCTGCCGGAGCTGCACGCTGTCCTTGAACCGGGACGAGCAGTAGTGGACCGGGACCCGGAGCCGCAGGTCCCGCACGACGCGCTCGGCGACCGCCCGGCTGCCGCGGACGCCCCAGCCATTCCTGGGGTCGACGCGGTACGAGCGGGCGTGGAGCGCCGTCTCGTTGGTCTCCGAGAACTCGAGCTCGTTGAGGTTGACGAAATCGACCCCGATCCCCTCGAGGGCCACCAGCAGGCGGCGGAGCTCCGCCTCCTTCTCCGGGAGCACCGGGATCTCGACGCCGCGCCGGATCCCCCACTGGGGCGCCTGCTCCAGCACGGTCCGGTACGCGCTTCCCCCGGCCGTGAGCGGCCCCCACAGGTAGTGCGGGATGTGCAGCCGGAACTCGTCGAGCCCGGCCGCGGCGAGCCGGCGGAGCTTCTCGGGGTTCGGCTCGTGCGTGTAGAGGTGGAGGTTGTGCTCGGGCCCGAACTCGCCCTTGAGCAGGCGCACGTAGTGCTCGACCCGGTCCACGACCCCCAGCGGGTCGCCGCCGGTGATCCCGGTGCCGGCGGCACCGATGGCCCGGGCCTCGTCGAGGACGTCGGCGTCCGAGAGGACGCGGCGCTCGTTCGCGTAGACGACGTCGATCTGGTTCCGGTTCGGGGAGACCGGACAGTAGAAGCAGCGGAACCGACAGAGCCCCGTGACGAAGAGGACCATCTTGCGGCCCTCCTTGCACTGGACGCACGCGGGCGAGAGCTCGCCCCGGTAGCTCGACGCCATCGGGAGCAGATGCAGTCCGTCCATGGTACGGGGGGTTCGTCAGGCGGCGCCCTCGGTAAAAGGGTTGCCGCCGCGCGGTCCCCCTACCCCGTGGGCCGCGGCGGAGAGCGCACCGGGAACGGGACGTGCGCGAGAAGGGTTCCGTCCGGGCGCGCGCGAAGGACCTCGGACCCGCTCGTCGGGCGCACCGCCTCGACGGGCGGGGCCGGCGCCGGTCACCGTGCCGTGCGCGCGCAACGTTCCTCGGTCGGTTCCGAGCTCCCGACGAGTCACTCCCGCAGCCTCGCGTCGATGCCGACGCTCGGCGATCTCCGCCGACCGAAGCCGGAGTCCCGAGCGCCGCATGGTGGTCGAATGCCACCAAGTGGGGTCGAGGAACGGTCGAGGCTCAGGCTCAAATCCCCCGCGTCGCTGGGCGGCCGCAACTTCGGGGGCCGACGCGATGGAGATGCAACCGGGCCAGATGGCGTACGACCGTGCCAGCACGGTCTTCTCTCCCGACGGACGGCTGTTCCAGGTCGAGTACGCGCTGCAGGCGATCCAGATGGGCGGGACCGCGGTCGCGGTCACGTACGACACGGGGATCGTCTTCGTCGCATACCGTAATCTCCCCGTGAGCTCGCTCGCGGAGGCCGGATCGATCGAGAAGAGCTTCGCCATCGACGCGGGGCTCGGCTGCGTCACCGCTGGACTCATCGCGGACTCGCGCGTGCTGGTCGAGTACCTCCGGGTCGAGGCGCAGCGCCACCGGATCACCTACGGCGAGGCCGCTCCGTACAGCCTGCTCGGCCACTCCCTCGGCACGCTGCTCCAGCAGTTCACGCAGTTCGGCGGAACACGCCCGTTCGCGGTGTCGCTCCTCCTGGGCGGGTTCAACGGCCGCAGCCCCGGCCTCGTCGAGCTCGACCCCAGCGGGGCCACGATCGGCTGGAAGGCGTACGCGATCGGGCGGAACCGGCGTGCGGTCGCCGACTACCTCGAAGAGAAGGTGACGGACAAGCTCAGCGAGGACGCGGCGTTCAAGCTCGCGGTGCAGGCCGTCGCGGAGGGATCCCCGACCCCGTTCCAGCCCGAGGCGCTCGACGCGGCGATCCTCGAGCCCGAGAGCGCGCTCCGACGCCTCCCGACGACGGATGTGGCGCGTCGGGTCCAGGGGCTCCCGTTCATCGGCGCTCCCGAGCGGAAGGCGAACGGCCGCTGAGCCGCGGGCCCGAACGCTTGAGTAGGCCCCGGACGTTCCGGGCCCCCATGCGCGCCCTCGGATTCTCCCGTTCGGACGCCGAAGCGATCCTCGCCTACGACCGGGCGGTCTTCGACCGGTTCGTGCGCCGCGTCCGCCGCCTCTCCTGGAAGGAGGCGACCCGGCCGCGCGGGATCGGCCACGAGTCGCTCTTCCACACCCTCGTACACATCCTCAACGTCCACGAGGTCTGGCTCGCCTACATCGTCCGGGGCCGGAACTCGGACCGCGAGCTCGAGCCCCTGTTCGACGACGCCGGACGGCACCCGACGAACTGGAAGCAGTTCGACGCCTATGCCGAGCGCGTCTGGTCCGAGCTCGACGCCACGGCCGCGACGCTGACCCCGCCGATGCTCGCGCGGCGGGTCTCCGCGTTCTGGATGCGCGGGCGCTACACGGTGCGGGACGCGCTGCTCCAGACGTCCTTCGAGGAGGCCCACCACCTCGGCGAGATTATCGGCGCGCTGTGGCAGGAAGACCGCGCGCCGCCCGAGATGACGTGGCTCGACGTGGGGCGGGGCGCCCCGCCGCGACGGACCCGCCGGCGTCGCTAGCCGCCGGACCGGTCCCCCCTCCGTCCGCCGGAGGGGCGAGCAATCGGTCCATCGCCGCGCTCAGTCGTCGTCGGGTCTGGGCGGGATCGAGTCCGATGCTCATGTCCCAGACGGCGCCCTGGAAGAGGGCGATGACCATGAACGCGAGGACATCGAGGTCCGCGTCGGAGGCCAGGAGTCCCCGTCGGCGGAGCTGGGCGAGGAAGTTCCTGAGGTTCCGCAGGTCCTCTCGGTGGTCGACGCGCAGCGTCTCCTGGATCTCCTCGTCGTGCGCAGCCTCCCCCAGGATCTCGAAGTAGAGCGCGATCTGGTCCCGGCTGACCACCTGGCGGAACACCTCCTCGAACTTCTCGGCGAAGCCGCGCGCGGGGTCGGTCCGGCGCTCGAGCGCTTCGTTCATCCAGGCCAGCGAGAGCGCGCGGTTCTGGGCCTGGATCGCCCGCAGGAGGTCGATCTTGCTGCGGTAGTACTGGTAGAGCGCGCCCTTGCTGACGCCGAGCGCCTCGGCGACGTCGTCCATCGTGGACCGACGGTAGCCCTTCGTGATGAACAGCCGCTCCGCGGCCGCGACGATGCGACGGCGCGCCTCCGCCTTGTAGCCCGGGACGACCTTCGGCATCGCGACCGTCCCGACGACCGCGGGCGGGTATAACTGACTTTCCGTCTGCTAAACTGACGCATGGACCGAAAACTGACTTATAGTCAGTTTACTCCTCCCCTGGGTCGGGCGGAGGCCCGCGGCGGCGACCATGACGGATCCCCTCGAGACGGGCGCGACCCCGGGTCCCGACCCCGGGCGCCCGCACAACCTGACGGGGGGCGTCGCGGCCGGGGTCGTCCTCGGGATCTTCCTCGCGATCCTGCTCGCGGGGCTGGACGCGCTGGTCGTCGCGACCGCACTGCCCACCATCGCCGCGTCGCTCCACCAGGCGGACGGGATCACGTTCGTCGCGAGCGCCTACCTCATCGCGTCCACCGTCGCGATCCCGATCTTCTCCCGCCTCTCCGACATGTTCAGCCGGCGCAACGTGTTCCTGATCGCGCTCGCCATCTTCATCGCGGGTTCCGCGCTCGCCGGCCTCAGCCAGTCCCTCAGTGAGCTGATCCTCTTCCGCGGGATCCAGGGCTTCGGTTCGGGCGCGTTCCTCCCGGTCGGGATCGCGATGGTCGCGCTCCTCTTCTCGCCCGAGAACCGGGCGCGCCTCACGGGCGTCCTCTCGGGCGCGGGCGGGATCTCGATCGTGGCGGGGCCTCTGCTCGGCAGCTACATCGTCGACGTCACGACCTGGCGGTGGGTGTTCTACGTCAACCTCCCGATCGGCATCGCGGCGATGGTCGTGCTGCTGCTGACCCTCGGCCCGCTCCGGGCGGCGACGCCGGGACGCTTCGACGCGGCGGGCGCCGGCCTCCTCGCGGGCTGGGTGTCGGCGCTGATGCTGCCGCTGGTCGAGATCTCCGACGGCGCCTGGACCTGGACAACGCCGGCGTCGATCGTCCTGCTCGGGCTCGCGATCGTCCTGTTCGTGCTGTTCGTGGTCCGGGAGCTCTCGGACGCCGATCCGATCGTCCCGCTCCGGCTGCTCGGCCGCCGGGTGGTCGCGGCGACCGGGGCGATCAGCCTGCTCAACGGGATCGTGCTGACGGCGCTGATCACCCTCCTCTCGGTGTTCGTCGGCGTGGTCCTGCTCCCGCACAACCCGAACGAGGCGAACCTCGTGCGCGACGTCGTCTACTTCTTCGCCGTCCCGCTCATCGTCGGCGCGGTCTCGGCGGGTACGCTCCTCACGCGCGTCTCCTACCGGGCCCTCCTGGCCCCGTCGCTCGTGCTCGCCGGGGTCTGCGCGCTGTTCCTCTACGGCGTGAGCGCCTCGACCCCGCTCTGGGTCCTCGCCGGGGGATTCCTGCCCGTCGGCGGCCTCGTGCTCCCGCTGATCCCGTTCGGGTTCGGGGCCGGGGTGGGCCTCGCCGGGGCGACGATCGCGATCCAGAACGAGGTGCCGCGCCACGAGGTCGGGGCCGGGATCGGCATCACCCGGTTCCTGCAGAGCCTCGGGGGCGCCGTGGGGCTCTCCCTGTTCACCGTCTACATCTCGTGGCGATCGACCCAGGGGCTCCCGGCGATCCCGACCGCGGGGGACGCCCTCGGTGCCGCCATCGCCGCCTACCGGGTCGTCTTCCTCGCGATGGGCCTCCTGACGATCCTCGCGGGGCTCATCGCGCTCGCTATCGCGGGCCGCGCGGTCGGCCCGGGCGCGCCGGATCCGGGCGACCCGGTCGGAGAACGCGCGACGACGCCGCTCACTCCGCCGGGGGCGGAGACGGTGGCGGGGCGGCTCGAAACTCCTCCCTGAGCCGCATGCGCCGCCGGGTGCGGTGGTACGTCACCGCGAACCGGTGCGCCTCGTCGCGCACCGCGCGGAGGAGCAGCATCGGGGCGGCGTTCGGGTTCGGCTTCAGCGGGGTGGAGCGGTCGGTCACGTAGACCTCCTCCTCCCGCTTGGCGAGCCCGATGGTCGGGATCCGGTCGGCGAGGCCCAGCGCGGCGAGCGCCGAGACCGCGCTCGCGAGCTGGCCGGCCCCCCCGTCGATCAGCAGGAGGTCCGGGAGGACCTCCTCCTCCTCGAGGCGCCGGCGGTAGCGGCGGCCGACGACCTCGGCGACCATGGCGAAGTCGTTGGTCCCGGGGACCGAGCGGATTCGGAACCGGCGGTACTCGGACCGCTGCGCGACGCCCTTCTCGAACACGACGAGCGAGCCGACCGCCTCCGACCCCTGGAAGATCGAGATGTCGACGCCCTCGATCCGGTTCGGCAGCGTCGGGAGCTTCAGCAGGTTCTGCAGCGCGACCAGCACCTCGCGCGGCGCCGGCCGCGCGACCACCTGGTCGACGGTGGCCCGGGCGAGCCGCTCGGCGAGGCCCGCGAGCGCCGCGTAGCGCCCGGTCGGGCGGAAGTGGACCTCGATACCGCGCGACGCGAACATCTCGTCGACCACGGCGTCGATGCCGGCCGGCCGCGCGCCGGCGATGTAGATCCGCTCGGGCAGCTCGACCAGGGCGCCGTAGTACTGCGAGAGGAACTGGCGCAGCACCTCGCCCGGCTCGGGGAGGTCGTCCGCCGGGACGGTGACGAGATGGGGCTCGGTCCGTCGGACCTCGCCGTCCTCCACCCGGAGGAGGCCCACCGCGACCCGAAGGGTCGACGGGTCGCTCGGGAACGCGATCGCGACGACGTCGGCTCGCCCCGTTCCGCGCCCGAGCACGGACTGCCGCTCGGACAGCGCACCGAGGCCCTGGAGCGCGTCGCGGAGGATCGCGGCCCGCTCGAACTCCTCGTGCTGGGCCGCCTTCCGCATCTCCCCCTCCACCTCGCTGCGGACGAGCGCGGCCTGGCCCCGCAGGATCTGGACCGCCCGGTCGACGTCGGCCCGATACGCCTCGGGCGAGATCGCGCCGATGCACGGGGCGCTGCAGACCCCGAGATGGTAGTACAGGCAGGCGTCCTTCGGGAGCCGCACGCACCGCCGGAGCCGGAAGAGGTCGCCGAGGAGCCGCTCGACGCCACGGGCCTCGCGCGCGCTCGTGTACGGACCGAACAGGAGGGTCCCGGGGGTGCGCTTGGGGTTGCGGACGAGGAGGATGCGCGGGAACGCCTCCCCGCTGGTGACGGCGAGGTAGGGGTAGCTCTTGTCGTCCTTCAGGAGCACGTTCGACGGGGGCTGGTACTGCTTGATCAGGCTCGCCTCGAGCAAGAGCGCCTCGCGCTCGGTCGCCGTCGGGACGAACTCGACGCTCGCGCTCTGCGCGACGATCGTCCCGTCCTTCTCGATCTTCGCGCGCAGGTGGTCGAGGACGCGCCGCCGAAGGCTGCGGGCCTTCCCGACGTAGATCACCTCGCCGCGGGGGGATCGGAACAGGTAGACGCCCGGCGCGTCGGGACCCGTCCGGAACCCCTCGCCGGACGCGGCGGCGAGCTGGCTCGCCGGCACGAACGCGGGGAGCTCGACCCCGCGCTCGCCGCTCATCGCCGTCCCGGGCGCGCGACGGGGATCGGAGCGCCGAGCACGGGGGCGAGGAACCGGCCGGTGTGCGAGCCCGGCGTGCGCGCGACCTCCTCCGGGGGCCCGGCCGCGACGACGTGGCCGCCCGCGTCGCCGCCCTCGGGGCCGAGGTCGATCAGCCAGTCGGCCGACTTGAGCACCTCGACGTTGTGCTCGATCACGACGACGGTGTTCCCGCCCGAGCGGAGCCGGAACAGCACGGAGAGGAGCCGCTCGACGTCCGCGAAGTGGAGCCCGGTCGTCGGCTCGTCGAGCAGGTAGAGGGTCCGTCCCGTCGGCGGCTTCGCGAGCTCGTAGGCGATCTTGATCCGCTGCGCCTCGCCGCCCGAGAGCGTCGTGGCGCTCTGCCCGAGCTTCACGTAGCCGAGACCGACCTCGGCGAGGAGGCGGAGGCGCGTCTCGATCCGCCGCTGGTTGCGGAAGAACTCGAGCCCCTCGTCGACCGTCATCGCGAGGACGTCGGCGATCGCCTTGCCCTTGAACGTGACCTGGAGGGTCTCCTCGTTGAACCGCTTCCCGCCGCACTCCTCGCACGCGATGTAGACGTCCGGCAGGAAGTGCATCTCGTAGCGCAGCACGCCGTCCCCCTCGCACGCCTCGCACCGTCCGCCCGCGACGTTGAAGCTGAACCGGCCCGGGGCGAACCCGCGCGCCTTGGCCTCGGGGAGGCTCGCGAACAGTTCGCGGATCGGCGTCATTACGCCGGTGTACGTGGCCGGGTTGCTCCGCGGCGTCCGGCCGATCGGGGACTGGTCGATCAGCAGGACCCGGTCGATCTCGTCGATCCCCTCGATGTAGTCGTGGCGGCCCGGGCTCTCGCGCCCGAGGCCCAGGTGGCGGCGGACCGCCTTGTACAGGATCTCCTCGAGGGCCGTCGACTTCCCGCTCCCCGAGACCCCCGACAGCGCGACGAACAGACCGAGCGGGATCCGGATCTCGTCCCCCTTGAGGTTGTGCTCGCGCGGACCGTGGATCGAGAGGAACCGCCGCGCCGGGGCGGCCCGGCGCTCCGGGACCGGGATCGCGCGACGACCGCTCAGGAACTCCGCCGTGATCGAGCGCGGCGCCCGTCCGATGCGGTCCGGAGGACCCGCGTAGAGGACCTCGCCCCCGTGGACGCCGGCGCCCGGACCCAGGTCGACCAGCCAGTCCGACTCGCGCATCGTCTGCTCGTCGTGCTCGACGACCAGGACGGTGTTGCCGAGGTCGCGCAGCGTCTTCAACGTCGCGAGCAGGCGCGCGTGGTCGCGCGGGTGGAGGCCGATCGATGGCTCGTCGAGGATGTAGAGGACGCCGACCAGCCCCGAGCCGATCTGCGTCGCGAGGGCGATCCGCTCGGCCTCGCCGCCCGAGAGCGATCCCGAGGCCCGGTCGAGCGTGAGGTAGGTCAGGCCGACGTTCTCGAGGAAGCCGAGGCGCGCCCGGATCTCCCGGACGACCTGGCCGACGATCTGCTCGTCGCGGTCGCTGAGGGCGAGGTCGCGGAACATCGCGGCCGCCGAGAGGACGGTCATCGCGGCGACGTCCGCGATCGAGCGGCCCTCGACCGTGACCGCGAGGCTCTCCGGCTTCAGGCGCCGGCCGAGGCACTTGCGGCACGGCGTGAACGACATGAACCCGAGATAGTACTCCTTCGCGCCCTCGCTCTTCGTCGACTTCCACCGGCGCTCGACGGCGGCGACGAGCCCCTCGCGGAGCCAGCCCGTCCCCCACCAGTGGCCGGGGCCCCGGCTCGCGAACCCGAGGCTCTTGTCCGAGCCGTACAGGAGGGCCTTCCAGCCCTTCTCCGAGAGCTCGCGGATCGGGCGGCGCGGGTCGTACCCGAACATCGCCGCGAACGTCGCGAGGCCCCGGCCCTCGGGCGTGAGCCCCCAGACGGCGATCGCCTTGCCGAGTGGCTTGTCCTTGTCCGGGACGATCCGGTCGGGGTCGGCGTGGAGCGTCGCGCCGATCCCGAGGCACTCGGGGCACGCACCGAACGGGTTGTTGAACGAGAACATGCGGGGCGTGAGCTCCTCGATCGAGAACCCGCACTCCGGACACGCGCGCCGGCTGGAGAACGTCTCCCGGGTCCCGCCGGACCGGCGGACGACCACGAGGCCGTCGCCGAGGTCCCGCGCCAGGGCGACCGACTCCGCGAGCCGGCTCTCCTCCGCCGGGCCGACCTCGAAGCTGTCGACCACTACCTCGATCGTGTGCTTCTTGTGCTTCTCGAGGCGCACCTCGGGGCCTGGGAGGCGGACCTCGACCCCGTCGATCACGAAGCGGCGGTAGCCCTCCTTGCGGAGGCGGTCGAGCACGTCCCGGTGCTCGCCCTTCATCGCGCGGACCACCGGGGCCAAGAGGTCGATCCGCTCCCCCTGCGCGCGGGTCGAGATCGAGCCCGCGATCCGGTCGACCGACTGCGGCGCGATCTCGTGGCCGTCGTTCGGGCAGTGGGGCACGCCGATGCGCGCGAACAGGAGCCGGAGGTAGTCGTAGATCTCGGTGACGGTCCCGACGGTCGAGCGCGGGTTGCGGCTGCCCGCCCGCTGCTCGATCGCGATCGCCGGCGAGAGCCCGTCGATCGTGTCGACGTCCGGCTTGTCCATCTGGCCCAGGAACTGGCGGGCGTACGCGGAGAGGCTTTCGATGTACCGCCGCTGGCCCTCGGCGTAGAGGGTGTCGAAGGCGAGCGACGACTTGCCGGAGCCGCTCACCCCGGTGATGACGATGAACTTCCCGCGCGGAAGGTCGAGGGAGACGTTCTTCAGGTTGTGCTGGCGCGCGCCGCGGATGCGGATGAGGTCGGTCGGTTCCGGCATCGGTCCTCGGCCGGCTCACGCCGGCAGGAGCGCGCCGACGGTCTCGACCAGGCGCGCGATCACGTGCGCCTGCACGCGGGCGCCGAGCTCGGCCGACGCGGTACGGGTGTCGCCCATCACGCTCTCGGGCCAGTCGCGCTCCGCCGGTGGGCCCGGAACGAACGGGCTGCCCCGATAGTTCCCCACCGGCCGCTCCGGACCGACGGTCGCCGGCGCGAGCGCGAGGACCCGGGAGGTCTCGAGGAGACCCGCGTGGCCGTCGGTCGGCGGCGACTCCCGGCCGCGGAGCTCGTAGACGAAGTCATAGTCGGAGAGGACGACGATGCGCGTCGCGGGGTGCGAGCGCATCGCCGCGTCCGCGGCCTCGCGCAACGCCGCCATGTGGCCCCGCTCCGCGTGCCCCGAGAGGACGAGGATCCGACGCACGCCCGAGCGGGCGAGCTCGCTCAGGACGCCTTCCGCGGTCGCGCCGAGCTGGGCGAGGGAGAGGGAGACGGTCCCGGGGAACCGGCGCGCACCGGGGGCGGAGCCGTACGCGAGGGTCGGTGCGATCAGCGCGTCGACCCGCTCGGCCAGCGTCGCCGCGGTCGCCTCGGCCTGGAGCTGGTCCGACCCCAGCGGCAGGTGCGGACCGTGTGCCTCGAGCGCGCCGACCGGCACGATCACGAGCGGATTGCGCGCCAGCGTCCGCTCGAACGACCGCGAGTCGAGCTCGAGCAGGCGACGCGACTCCGCCACGAGGCATTCGACGGGCCGTCCGTATTTAACCCGGAACGGGAGGTCGTGGAACGCGCTGGCGTCGACGCCCCGGGGCGCGCACGTCTTAGCCGATCGGCGCGTCCGGCTCGGTTTACGAGCCGGGAACGCCGGGGGGCGCGGGGGCCGAGCTCCCCGGCGGCTCGGCCGGCGCGCTCGCACGGGGGCGACGGGCGCGTGCCTTGGGCGTCTCGGCGGTGCCGGCGGTAGCGGTGCGGCGCTTTGACTTGGCCGCGGCCCGGGCCGGTTTCTTGGCCGGGGTCTTCGCCGGCTCCTTCACGCGCGAGGGGCATGCGGGGTTGATGCAGAGGGTCCACGGAGGTCGCCCGGCCTCGATCGCGGTCACGATCGGCGCACCGCAGACGGAGCACGGG
>DATJRX010000077.1:0-42680 GCA_035504395.1 Thermoplasmata archaeon
CCCTTTTTAGTCGAGGGCGGGCCTGCTCTCGCAGGGCAGGTGTAGCTCCGTGGCTCCGACATGCAGCAACTGCGGCGCCAGCGACTTCGTGTGGGCGAACGATCTCAAGACCGGCACGATGGGCCGGGGGGAGCTCAGCCTACGCCGCGGCGGTGAACTGTCGCTCGGCACACGCATCTGCCGGCAGTGCGGCCACGCCGACCTGTTCGTAAAGGATCCATCGGTGCTGCGGCAGCCGCACACCTGGCGTCCGGGCGAGTTCGTGCCGCTCCCGCCCGCGACCTCCCCGGCGAAGACCCCGAGCGCGCCGAGCGCTCCGCACCCCGCGGCACCGACTCCCGGGCTCACGCCCCCGCCGCCCGTTCCGTCGCCCGTTCCCCCTCCATCGGACCCCGCTCCGGTCGCGCCGGCGCCGGCCCCCCCGCCCCCGCCGCCTCCGGCCGCGCCCGAACTCGCGCCACGCCCCGACTCCGAAGCCGCAGGGACGACGTCCCCGCCGAGCGAGAACGCGCCGGCCCCGGGCTCCGGTAGCCCCGAGGCGCCGAAGCGCACGACCCGGCGACGGAGTCCCAAACAGAAGAGCGGCGACGGAAACAGCCCGACCTAGGTCGCGATCGCCGCGGTCGCGGGGCCGCTCGCTCCGGCCCACGGCGCCCGCCGCTCGACTTCGACTCCCGAGCGCGCCAGCGAGCCGGGCCCTGCGGTCCTGCGCCGTACGGCATATTCCCACCGGGCCGTAGGCGGGAGCCGAGATCACTCGGGCCAGCTACAGATCGAGCCCCCGCCCGCTACGCTCTCTAGGCTCCGTCGTTCTGATCGCCTCGCTCGTGGCGGCTGGAAGGCTCATTCGTGCGCGACGACTCACTCGCATCCATAAGAGCCGAGGTCGGGGGTTGAGAAACCGTGGCGGATGAATCCTTGTAAGTGGCGCATCAATGACCCCACTTCACGCCTAAACCGGGTATCTTCTGGTGCGACGAGCCCTCCCCCGTGTGCTGAATAAGCGAGGGAGACCGCGTAGACCTACCTTCCATGGTCCGTCAGAACTCCGATGGGTCGTCGAACAAGCATGATGCTGGACCCGCGGCAGCCCCTCCCGCTTCGGATATTGAGAAGTGGATCGAGAGTACGGGTACCCACTCGAACTGCGGGTTGCCCGAATTCTCCGCTCCTCGGGCTTCGAGGGCGTCGGGGTCAGCGAGTGCTACTTCGATACATCGAAGGAAATCGACAGAGAGTGCGACGTACGCGGGTCGTTTCGAGTCTCCCTTCCGTCGGTCGCATCGGAACCGTCAGGCCCGGATGCATGGATCACAGTCGTTGCTGAGTGCAAGTACATTCGACCGCGACCATGGGTTGTATTCATGGCCGAGAGGGACCCAACTGGGAGAAAGTCCCCCCTCGGTGTTCGAGGGATGACGATGTCCGAGATGCGGGCCCCATCGATCCCGTGGAGGACCCCGCTTCTGCAACGTCCGGTAGGAGGCCGGCGTCCCGGCCGCGGGGTCTTAATCTAACCAGCCGGTCCCTGGGCTGTGGTAGGCGCCCGTCGCCTGGCTGCCATCATGTTCACCGACATGGTCGGTTCCACCGCGCTTGCCCAGGTCGACGAGGTAGAGGCGCTACGACTGCGGGACGAGCAGGACGCGCTCCTTCGTAGGCTCTTCCCGGCCCACCACGGGCGTGCGATCAAGTCGATGGGCGACGGGTTCCTCGCCGAGTTCGACAGTGCGCTCCGTGCGGTGGAGTGCGCGATCGACATCCAGCGACAACTACAGGCGCGTAACTCCCGGCACGCCGGTCCCCCGATCCACCTGAGAATCGGGATCCACCTCGGGGACGTGGAGGCCCGGGGCAAGGACATCGTCGGCGACGCGGTCAACGTGGCATCGCGGGTCGAGCCCCTCGCTGAGCCCGGGGGCATCTGCATCACCGAGCCGGTGTTCGGGCTGGTGCGCAACAAGGTTCCGAACCGGTTCGAGCGACTGGCCCCCCAAGCGCTCAAGAACGTCCGCTTTCCCATCGATATCTACCGCGTTCTCCCCGGCGGGGACGGCGAGCTCGCCGCCGCGGGGGATGCCGGGTCGACCGGGCTCGCGGTCCTTCCGTTCGTCAACATCAGCCAGGACCCGAATGACGCCTACTTCGCGGACGGCATGACCGAGGAGCTGATCACGGTCCTGTCGCAATTGAAGGGCTTGCGGGTGATCGCCCGTACCTCCGTCGTGCCCTATCGCGCGACAAGTAAGGGGGTCTCGCAGATCGGACGAGAGCTTCGAGTGACGTCGGTCCTGGAGGGAAGCGTGCGGAAGTCGGGGAGCCGGCTTCGGGTGGCGGCGCAGTTGATCGATGTCCGGTCGGAGGGCCACCTCTGGGCGCAGACCTACGACCGCGAGCTCGACGACGTCTTCTCGGTCCAATCCGAGGTCGCTCGCCAGGTGGCTGAGGCGCTGCGAATCGAGCTGCGGCCGGCCGACGCGGCCCGCCTCGGGTCCAAGCCGCGCGTCCGGTCCGACTCCTATATCGCCTTTCTCCGTGGACGGACGCTGCTCCACGAACAGACGCTCGAGTCCCTTGAGGCGGCACGGCAGCAGTTCGTGACGGCCATCTCGCTCGACCCCACGAACGCGGCCGCCCATTCCGGGCTGGCGGTCTCCACCTGCCAGATCGGTTGGTGGTATCCGGACGTCCTCCCGCCGGATTGGCTCGAGACCAGCCGAGGCTCGGCGGCCCGCGCGATCGAGCTCGACCCAACCCTGGCGGAGCCCCACGAGGCGGTGGCGCTCATCCGGGAGACCGAGTACGACTACCTCGGCGCGGAAACTGAGTTCCGCGCGGCCTTGGCCCTGAATCCGAGCTACTCCCTTGCGCGCCACAACTACGCCTCCATCCTCCAGGAGGAGGGTCGGGCAGAGGAGGCGCTCCTAGAACTCGAGTTGGCGGAGGCATCGGACCCGCTCTGGGTCCGAAACCTCCTCTCGTTAGCCCGCTTGTTGGTCTGGATGGGACGGACCGAGGAGGCGCTGATCCGGATCCGCAAGATGCAGGAGCTCACGCCGGAGGGGGCCGACTGTTACAGCGCCCTGTTCACCTACCACATCTCTCAGTCCCATCAGGATGAGGCGCTCAGGGCCCTCCTCCGGGTCGAGGAACTCACCTCGGAACCGCGTCGGAAGGCGGTCCTTCACGCCGGGTATCTCGCCGTGTCGGGGAAGACGACCGAGGCCATCGCCCTGCTCCGGCACGAGGAAACCCTCCCGGAGATAGCCGTCATCACCTGGTGGATCGCCATGACATACGCCGAGCTCGGCCTCCTTGACGAGTGCTTTCGTCTCATGGACCGGGCGGCCGATGCGGGGTACCTGGCCCTTCACGAATGCCGGCTCGACCCGAGACTCGCGCTCGTACGGAACGACCCGAGGTTCGAGCGGTTCCTGAAACGGCTAAGGCTCCGGTAACCGGTGCTTTATCAAAGGCACACCCGCGCGCAGTCGCGATGGGTTTGTTAAAATCAGGTACTGTGAAAGGTGGGGTCGGAGGAGACGCAGGGGGTTCAGCCAAAGCCGCGGCCCTCGGCGGTGTTACTCGAATCTCTGGTTGACCACAACAGGAACCGCGAGCCAAGGTTGATCGATCGGTCCGACAGTTGTAATCACGGGAAGACCGTACCGGTTCTTACCAATCCTAACGTACACAAGGTACGTGAACGAACCGGATGCCATCTCCAACCCTTGTCCGGCGAACCCAATGATCCCGTGAAAACGGATCCCTGGGAACCTTTCGTTCTGGTCGAGCTCAAACTCGCTGAGGATACCGGCGAGGTCAAGTGCAGGGGTCAGCCGAGGTCGGGGCCAACCCGCGATCGCAGCAACCGGGGTATCCAAGGTTCGGGCCGTCCATGGGAACACTGGGCTCGCCGGGTTCCGGTCCGGAGCTGTCGGCGGGCCGCGAAGGAGCCCATCGAGGGGCCCACCGACTTTCGCTGCTGTGGGCTCCGGGGGGGGTTCGAGAGAGAGAGGAGGCCCGGAACCCACCACGCCCACCGAGCCCACCGGTTGCCCGTGAGACACACCGAGCCAGCGTTCCCGATCGGCCAGCTGCACTACACATCCTCGGGACGTCATCGACGGGGAAAGCCTTCTCGGACCGCGCCCTCGGGGCGGACGAAGCCCCGAGCTTCTTGAACATCTCGACCAACTCCGCGTCCGATTTTTCCGAGATGTCGATTTTCTGAGCCTGCTCCCTGGCCATGCCTCGCGCCTCCAGAAGGGCCTTGAAAACGCGGTCCGCCGCCTCGTTCGAGTCGGACTTGGTCGGTACTGTGGAAAGGAAGGACTCGCACCGCTTGTAGGCCGCGCGAGCGCCTCGGAGCATGTCCTCCCCCCAAGTCTTCCCGAGAGTGTATCGACCTGAGTTTCCGAGGTCGTGGCCGAGCATTGCCTCGCGAAGGTCACGTGTAAGCTCCCCGGCACCCTCGGCCATGAGGAGCCGCGAGCTGCAGTACGCGCGTAGCACGTACGGCCGCCAGCGGACCCCCTCGGGCGCGGTTGACTTGAGCGCGTCGTGAATCTCGCCGACCACCGCCTTAGTTACGACGAACCCAGACTTGAACCGAGGATCGGTGCGTCGCCGGCTTGCCACCCCGCGAGTCGGTCGGACCGAAATCACCGGCGACTTCAGTGTCAGCTCTTCGCCGGATTCGAGCCGCTCTGTCAGATATGCGAGCAGGGTCGAAGCGAGTTGGGAAGAGCCGAACGTCGTGTACGACACTCTGGACTTGGAGAGCTGCGCGGGGACGCGAACGACAAACGGTTCCTCGGCGAGAGCCGGCCTCTTCCCGAGGTGGAGATCCGGCAGATCAGCGAGCGTTAGCCCGGCCTCCGCCTGGTACGAGCCGAGGACGCCGGGGCGCAGGCCGGAGTGCGCCATGAACAGTGCGCATACCCGGCCACGGACGGAGAGGCGGTCCAAGACTCGCCCCAATTCCTCAGGGGTCGGCACGCGCTCGGCCGTGAGGCTCGCGCCCTTGATGGGCGAGAGGGCCGGGAAGCCATCGAACGGGACATGGTGGAACCGGAAGTACGACCGGAGCCCTTCGTGGAACTTGGAAATGTATGAGTCGAGACGGCCTGCGCGTTTGAGCTTCGCTGCGTCCCGGACGAGCAGATCGCGCAGCGCGTCAGGGTCCGTCTTGGCCAGGGCCACGACGCTCGCCGGTTCGAGCTCGAGCCGCTCGAGAAGGAAGCCGAACTGCCGCAAGTACTGGTCGGCAGAGAGGCGGGAGCGGAGGGAACGCGCCTCCCACCATGACCGAACCCTCGGGTTGCCAAGGAGCTTCCCGTGACGACCTAGGATCGGACCCAGCTTGGTCGGGTGTCTGGGCGCGTTTCTACGCTCTCCGAGAGTCTTTCGGGGCATGGTCGTACGGCCGGTGTTTCAAGTATTTGGACTCTCCGAGAGTATAGCGGGGCATGGATTTGAACCATGGATCTACGGGTTATGAGCCCGTCGGGATTTCAGGACGGACGGCGACGCCGCCCGCTTTCCTGACTACCCTACCCCGCTGCGACTCGACCTACTCGGCCTCGGTATATGAACTTCGAGGCCGGCCGGTCCCGCGGAGGGGGCCGCCGCGCCCGAGCGGCGGAGACCGCACGCGCCCGGAGCGAGGGGTCGCGCCGCGGACTGATCCGGAGCCCTTATCTCGGGTAGCGTCGCTCGAGTCCGCGTTCGCGCCATGCCGTACTTCGTGGTGAACTCCTATCACGGTCCGGCCTGGGTCGAGGGCCGCCCCATGCGGGAACAGGCTGGATGGTCGGCGCACCGCGACTTCATGAATGCCCTGCCCGATGGATTCGTCCTCCTCGGCGGGCCGGTCGACGGGCATCGAAACCGGGCAATGCTCATCGTTCGGGGATCCGATGTATCCGACGTGCATCGCGTCCTCGATCCTGATCCATGGGTTCGGTCTGGGACCCTGGTCGAAGTAATCGAAGCCTGGGAGATCCTGGTCAGCGACTCGCGGGTCGATTCGGAACTTGAGCGATCCGCGTAGCTGTTCCGCCGATGCGCGGGCGCGCCCGCCAGCCGGCGTGCGGGACATGGTTCGCGCTCCGTTTCGGTGGGTGGGCGCTCGGACGAGATCCGGCCCGGGCAGGGGCTGAACCCGAGATTACGCTCGGTTGCGGTCGGGAGCATCGGGGATCCGGACTTCGGATTCGGCGTCGCCACGAGCCGCGTCCTCCACCTCGGCGAGCCACGAAAGTGTGCCGGCCCGACCCGGCGGGACGGCCGGTCCCTTCGCGGGGAAGGGCTCGGAAGAAGGTCGCGAGTGCGGCCGCTCGACGCGACCAATGAGCGCGACGATCGGCGGACGGGCCCCCGCTCCGTCAATACATCCGAGGACTAGAGGAGCAGGGCAGGTCCGATGTCGATTCGTACGGACATCGAGCGACGGCTCATGTCCGTCGCAGGACTCACTCCACGCGAGTCCCGCTACGGCCACGGGCTCGCCTTCTATGTTGGCCGACGGGAGGTGGTCCATTTTCACGGGGACGATCGCTTGGATGTGCGGTTGACCGCCGAGGTCATTCGACGGCGCAGGGACGAGGGGGAGCTCGACCGACGAGTGACTCCGGAAGGCGGGGCACCGAACTGGGTGAAGGTCCGAGTCTCCGAGGCGAGAGATATCGCGCTCGCCGTCGTCCTGTCCAAGGAAGCCGTTCGGGCGAACTCCAAGCGCGACACGGTCGGATCCGCTTGAGCGGGCAGGACCGGGCCGCACCGGAAGGATTTCGACGGGCGGTCCGGACGCGGGCTCACCGGTCGCCCATCTTGGGCTGAGGACCGTCCGGGCGATCTCGAAGTCGGAGATATCCTTCGAGTTCACGCCCTTCCGCGCGACCGTCGCCGGACACCTCGCGGTGCCCGGTAGGGTCGGACCTCGAGGGGCCGTTTCACCCACTCCCGGCGGAGGTCACTTATCGGCCAGCGTTCCATCGACCGTGGACAGACCGGGCCATGGGCGAAAGGACACATTCCTCGACGGGGGAGAAGGACCGAAAGGTCGTGGACTGGCTGCTCGAGCCGAGCCAGCCGGCGGTCCGGTATCGGACCCTGACCGAGCTGCTCGGGCGCGCGGAGACCGATCCGGACGTCCGGGCCGCCAAGGCCGCGATCCCTTCCACCGGCTGGGCTACGCGGATCCTCGCTCGCCGGGATCCGGCCGGCTGGTGGGTCCACGGCGAGAGCCTGTACACGCCGAAGTACCTCGCTACGACCTGGAATCTGCTCGCGCTCTCGGACCTCGGGATGACGCGGGCCGACCCCGACATTCGAGCTTCGTGCGAGCTATGGATGGATCGCTCGCCGTTGGACGGGGGCGGCGTCGGGGGACTCGGTGGGAAGGGCAAGGGTCACCACTGCTACACCGGCAACATGGCCCGGGCGCTGATCAAGTTCGGATATGGTGAGGACCGCCGGGTCGAGAAGGCCCTGGACTGGCTGGCGAGGACCGCCCACCCGAACGGAGGCTCGACCTGCTGGTCCTCCGGGAACGGGCCCGCACGGTCCCGTACCCTTGACTCCTGGGAGGGTCTCAGTGCGTTCGCGGTCTATCCCCGCGCGAAGTGGAGCCGGTCGATGAAGGAGTGCGTCGAGCGGGGGGCCGAGTACTATCTCGGGAAGGAGCTTCACCGGCAAGGAACGCGCCACGAACCCTGGTTTCGTTTTCATTGGCCGGTCCATTACTTCTATGATCTGCTGGTCGGCCTCGACGTCGTGACCGCGCTGGGCTATGCCGAGGATCCGAGGCTCGGCTTCGCACTGGACCTCTTGCGGACGAAACGGAGGGCCGACGGCCGGTGGAACCTCGACGCCGTGCACCCGGACGGGGGTCCGGAGTACGAGAAGTATTTCCGGGAGCACCCGAACGACCGACCCACTCCTCTTACCTTCGAACCCGTGGGTCGTCCGAGCAAGATGATCACGCTGCGGGCGCTCACCGTCCTGTCCCGGGTCGGTCGAGGACCGGCCTCGCAAGTTGACCACGCCGGAATGTGAGCGGACGCCACGGTGCGTTCGGCCTCTCGGCGGCCCACCCCTCCTCCCGGAGATGGGGCGAGAGACCTTCGGAACGATCCACTCCGTGAGGTCCCCACGCCGCCACCAGGTCGTGGACATGCGGGCCTGCCGCTCGGACCGGCCGATCGATCCGGAGCCCGGCGTGGACCGCGATTCGGGTTCGCCCAGATGGAGCTTGTTGCCGAACGGATCGAGCAGCGAGAACTGCGGAGTCCCGTGAAAGGTCGGGGTGACCCCGGGCCGCCAGTAGGGATCGTTCTTCGCACGAAGCTCCGCGGGGAGCGCCTCAAAACTCCACATGGAAGCACGCGCCCGGGGCCCCGTCGCCGTAGTGCTCGGACCGATGGACGACCCGGCCGTCGCGCGAGATCGGCATGTAGAGCGGCGCGCCGGGCGCCTCGCGGCGCTCTCAGGCAAGGTGAACGCCGGCGTACTCGAGAAAGTACTCCCGCGCTTTCTTGACGGAGAAGCGCCGCAGGACCGGGATCACCTGCAACGCGCGGGGAGCCCCCGAATCCGGCGTGGAGAACGCTGGCTCCCGACGTTCTTCGTGCTTCGTTCGCCCCGGCGTCCGCGCCCGGAGGATCGTGGAGCCGCGGGAGGGATTTGAACCCTCGGCCTGCTCCTTACCAAGGAGCCGCTCTGCCAGCTGAGCCACCGCGGCGCGTCAGTCCTTCCCGGAGCGCTCCCCCTTCTTGCGGCTTGCGCCCGCGGACCACGGGAAGCCCTCCGAGACCTGCGTCCAGTCGGAGCGCGGACCCGCGACCAGGGGGCGCTTCGCGAGGAACGACTCCATCCCCTCCCGCTGCCCGGCGGTCCCGAACAAGCGCGCCCAGAGATCGAGCTCGAACGCGAGGCCGGCGTCGATCTCGTCATCGATCGCCGCGTTGATCGCCCACTTCGCCGCGGCGAGGGCCAACGGGGGCTTCTGGGCGAGCTCCTCGCCGAGCGAGAGCGCGGTCGGCAGCAGCTCGGCGCGGGGCACCACCCGATCCACGAGTCCGGCCTCGAGGGCCTCGGAAGCCCGCACCGGCCGGCCCGTGAAGATCCATCGCCGTGCCCGGGCCGCGCCGATACGTCGCGGAAGGCGCCGGGTCCCTCCCCAGCCGGGCATGATGCCGAGGTTGATCTCGGGCTGTCCGAACTGCGCATCCTCGCTCGCGATCACGAAGTCGCATGCCAGGACGAGCTCGCATCCGCCGCCGTAGCACACGCCGTGGACCGCGGCGATCACGGGCAGCGGCAGGCGCTCGATCGCGCGCGTGAGGCCCTGTCCGAGCCGCCCGTGCTGGTACGCCTCCTTCGGCCCCATCGGAGCCATCTCGCGGATGTTCGCTCCGGCCGCGAATGCCCGCTCCGCCGCGCCCGCGAGGACCACGGCCCGGACCTCCTCGTCCGACTCGGCGGCCGTGAGCTGGGCGGTGAGCACTTCCAGGACCGGCCGGCTGAGGACGTTCACCGGAGGGTGGTCGATCGTGAGCACCAGGGTCCGCCCCAGGCGGGCGGCGCGCACGAGCTCGCTCGGCGGGTCCATGCGCGCGGCGACCCGTACCGTCCTATTTATCCCGCGCGGCCTCCGGACGCTTCGCGGGGACGGCGTTGGTGCGGTCGGTCGTCGCCACATGGTTCGGCGCGTTCCTGGTCGAGGGGGGCGAGCGGGTCCGCTCCGAGGTCGCGCCGACGGACGCCGCGGCGATCGCCGAGCGAGCGCGACGTCGGCGCGAGGGGCACCTCACTCCGGAGGAGGAGCGTCTGCTCGACGACGCCGCCCGGTCGGGATGGACGACGCGGGACCGGCGGATCGCGGAGCATGGGGTCCGGTTCGATCCCGGTGCGCCGGCCTCGGTGCCGGGCATCCCCCCGCCCGATCCGGCCGTGCTTCGAACCGCCCTGCTCGAGGAGGCCGCTCGGGCCATCGTGGAGGCCTGGGACCCGTCCGTGCACGTCGAGGAGGCCGTCCGCGCGACCGCCGACCTCGATCGCGTCGGGAATCTGATCGGCGAGAGGCTCGGCAGCTGGGTCGCGCGCGACTCGCCCGAGATCGATCCCGGCGATCACGCCCGGGCCGTGAAGCGGGCGATCGACGGCGGCGGCGATCCGGCGTTCGCGCCGAGCGATCCCGCGCTCCTCGAGGCGCGTCGACAGCTCGCGGAGACGTTCCGCTCACTGCACGCCGTGCGCGACACCCTCGCGGCCGCGGTCGCCGCGTCCGCGCCGGTACGGACCCCGAACCTGTCCGCGCTGCTGGGACCCGAGCTCGCGAGCCGGCTCGTCGCCCAGGCCGGGGGGCTCGACCGGCTCGCCCGGCTTCCGGCCAGCACGGTCCAGGTGCTCGGGGCGGAGACGGCGTTCTTCGAGCACCTCAGGGGGCGGGCGCCGCCACCGCGGCACGGCCTTCTGTTCCTGCATCCGGCCGTGCAGGGCGCGGCCCGACGCGAGCGCGGGCGGCTCGCGCGCACCCTCGCGGGGAAGGCGGCGATCGCGGCCCGCCTCGACCGGGCCGGTGCGGCGGTCGATCCGACGCTCCTGGCCCGATTCGAGGCCCGGCGGGCCCGGCTCAAGGAAGCGGCCGCACGCGCCGGATCTCCCCGGCGCGGCGCGGGCTCACGGAAGCCACTTGACCGTGCAACCCGCGACCGGTAGCTCCGCCGGGCGCACGGTCTCGCCGTTCAACGCCTGCTCGATCGCGCGCTCGAGGTAGCGCTCGGTCACCCGCTCCGGGTGCTGGTGGTCGTTGTCGATCCGACCCTGGAAGAGCAGGTGCCGGTCGCGACCGAACAGCATCGGGTGCGGCGTGACGAGCGCGCCGTAGGCGTGGGCCACGCGCTGGCTCTCGTCCTGCAGGTAGGGGAACGGGTAGTGGTGGTCCCGGGCGCGCTGGACCATCGACTCGAACCGGTCCTCGGGATAGGCCCGGGCGTCGTTCGAGTTGATCAGGACGAAGTCCACGCCCTTCGGGCCCCACCGTCGTGCGAGGTCGACCATCCGGCCCTCCCACGCCTGGACGTACGGGCAGTGGTTGCACCAGAAGGTGACGACGAGCAGGTGGTCGCTCGGGAACTGGGAGAGACGGTAGGTCTTGCCGTCGACGCCCGGAAGCGCGAAATCCGGTGCCGGATCGCCCGGGTGCAGCTGGAACGTCGCGAGTTCGGCCATGGGACCGCCCATCCCCCGTCGCTCATACCTTTTGAGGGCCGCGCCGGTCGGAGCGGACGGTGCCGTCCGAGGAAGCACAGCGCGACGCGACCGGCCCGCTGGGGGCGTGGCTGGGCGGGGACGAGGACCGGCTCCGGCGCGGCCTCCCGTCCGTGCGCGTCACCCCGGTCACGGAACGGTCGGTGTCGATCGGCGTGGCGACCCCGGCCGACGCGCCCTTCGTCCGCCGGGCCCGCGAGGCGGGCTGGCCGGTCGTTCGGCGCCGGTCCGGAGGTTCCGGCGTCCTGCACCTTCCGGGCGACCTCGTCTGGTCGGTCGTCCTGCCGCGCGCGGACCCTCGGGTGGGCCCGGACTTCGTCCGCGCGTTCGGCCGGTTCGGCGCCGGCGCGGTCCGGTTCCTGAGCGGTCGAGGCGTCTCCGGTCGATGGGGCGCTGCCCCCGGGCTCGCTCCCGAGTACTGCGTGCTCAGCGCCCGCGGCGAGGTGCTCTCGGTCGGGGACCGGGTCCTGGGGGGCGCCGCGCAGCACGCGACCGCGCGCGCCCTCCTCCACCATGGGACGATCGCCCGGCGCGTCGACCTCGACGCGCTCGCGCGGCTGTTCGAGATCCGGGACCCGGACCGGCTCGACCGGCTGACCGGCCTCGAGGAACTGGGGATGCGGGCCTCGCCCGCCGACCTCGCGGACGAGCTCGCCTCCGCGCTCGAGTCGGAGCTCGGACCCCTCGGCGTCGATCGCTCAGGACGATCCGCGGGAGCGTGAGGTCCACAGGGTCTCGGCCGCGGCTTCCGCGTCGGAACGGATCTGCGCCCAATCTCCCCGGACGAGCCGCCGATCGGCCACCACGGGCGCTCCGGCGACGAACACGGAGTCGATCGCCTCGTCGCTCGCCGCGTACGCGAGGTGCGAGACGATCACCTCCGGTCGCGCGGGGAGGAGCGTCGGATGGTCGAGACGGAACAGGGAGAAGTCCGCCTGCTTGCCGACCTCGATCGAACCGAGGTCGTCGGCCCGGCCCAGGAGCCGGGCCCCGTCCACGGTCGCGAGGTCCAGGAGCTCCTGGGCCGACAGGGCGGCCGCATCCCACCGGTGGTTCTTCTGCGCGAGTCCCGCGAGGTGCATCTCGCGGAGCATCGAGAGCGCGTTGTTGCTGACCACGGAGTCGGTCCCGATCCCGACGGTCGCGCCCGCCCGCCGCAGTTCCACGATCGGGGCCACGCCCCCCGACGCCAGCTTCAGGTTCGAGCTCGCGCAATGCGCGATGCCGACGTGCCGCTGGGCGAGGAGATCGATCTCGTGCCCGGTCAGCCACACCGCGTGGGCCGCGACCTGGCCGGGACCGAGGACGCCGATCGCGTCGAGCCACTCGACCGGTCGCCGACCGGTCTTCGCGAGGTGCTCGCTGACCTCGCGCCGGGTCTCGGAGAGGTGGTAGTGGCAGAGCGTCCGATGGCGCTCGGCGAGCGCCTGCGCGGCCCGCCAGGTTTCCTCGCCGCAGACGTACACGCCCTGCGGGGCGACCAACGGGGTCACCCGAGGATGACCCGCCCAGCGTCCGACGAACGCCGCGGCGTTGTCGATCGGCCGGCCCGTCTGCGTGGTCATCTCGGGGTCGAGCACGGCCCACCCGAGGAACCCTCGGATCCCGAGCGACTCGACCGCGCGGGCGACCGCGTCCTCGAAGTAGTACAGGTCGAGGAACGACGTCGTCCCCGAGAGCAGCATCTCGGCGATGCCGGCGCGCGCCCCCGCCTCGACGTCCGCCTCCGTGCGGCGCGCGTCGACGGCGAACAGCACCTCGAGGAATCCGGCGAGGTCGCGGTCGTCCGCGATCCCCCGCATCGGGGCCATCGCGACGTGGGCATGGGCGTTGACGAACCCGGGAACGAGCGCGAATCCGTGGCCGTCGATCACCCGGGCGCCCTCGCGGGGCGCGGCGGGTCCGACGTGGGTGAATCGGCCCCCCTCGACCCGGACGTCGGTCCGGCCGACGTGGCGCCCGACGTCCTGGCGGACGACCAGCGCGTCCGCGACGACGATCGGGCCGGGGTCCTCGGAGGGCACGGCGGCCGCCTAGGGCGGTCCGCGTAAAAGGGTGCGCGACGGCCTAGATGTCGAGGTTCGTGACCTCGACCGCGTGTTCCTGGATGTACTCGCGGCGGGGCTCGACCTCCTCGCCCATCAGGATCTGGAAGAGCATGTTCGCCTGGCCGGCGTCCTCGACGGTCACGCGCAGGAGGGTGCGCTGGCCCGGCCGCATGGTGGTCTCCGCGAGCTGCTCCGCGTTCATCTCGCCGAGCCCCTTGTAGCGCTGCAGGGTGACGCCCTTCGTCCCGCCGAAGTCGGCGAGGATCCGGTCGCGCTCGTCGTCCGAGTACGCCCAGTGAAACTTCGCGCCCTTCTGCACCCGGTAGAGCGGGGCCTGGGCGATGAAGACGTGGCCCTCGGTGATCAGCTGCGGCATCTTCCGGTAGAAGAGCGTGAGCAGGAGGGTGCGGATGTGCGAACCATCGACGTCCGCATCGGTCATGAGGATGATCTTGTGGTAGCGGAGCCGCGACATGTCGATCTCGTCGCCGATGCCGATCCCGATCGCCGTGATCAGGGAGCGGATGTGCTCGTTCTGCAGCATCTTGTCGAGCCGCGCCTTTTCCACGTTCAGGATCTTGCCGCGGAGCGGCAGCACCGCCTGGAACTCCCGGTCCCGTCCCTGCTTCGCGGTCCCGCCCGCGCTGTCCCCCTCGACGATGAACAGCTCGCACTCGGCGGGGTTGCGGGAGTGGCAGTCCGCGAGCTTCCCCGGGAGGCCGCCGCCCTCGAGGAGCCCCTTGCGGCGCGTCAGCTCGCGGGCCTTGCGCGCGGCCTCGCGGGCCTGGGAGGCCTGGACCGCCTTGACGATCAGCGACTGGGCGACCGCCGGGTGCTCCTCGAGGTAGTCGGCGAGCTTCTCGTTGACCGCGCTCTCGACCTGCCCCTTGACCTCGGAGTTGCCGAGCCGGGCCTTCGTCTGGCCCTCGAACTGGGGCTCGAGCACCTTGACCGAGAGCACCGCCGTGAGCCCTTCGCGCACGTCCTCGCCGGTCAGGCCCTCCTTCTCGGCCTTGATCAGCCCCCGCTTGCGCGCGTAGTCGTTGAGCGTGCGCGTGAGCGCGGCGCGCATGCCGACCACGTGGGTCCCGCCGTCCGGGGTGTGGATGTTGTTCACGAACGCGAGGACCGTCTCGTTGTAGCCATCGTTGTACTGCAGCGCGAGCTCGATGTCGGTCGTGTCCCGCTTCGCGTGGAAGTAGATCGGGGGCCGGAACAGCGGCGTGGTCGAGGTGTTCAGGTCCTCGACGAACTCGCTGATCCCGCCGGCATGGTGGAACGTGACCTCGGACTTCACCCGTTCGTCCGCGAAGCGGATCGTGACGCCCGGGTTGAGGAACGACAGCTCCTTCAGCCGGCGCTCCACGGTGTCGTGGTCGAACGACACCGTCTCCAGGACCGTGCCGTCCGGCTTGAAGCGGGTCGTCGTGCCCGTCCCGTCGGCCGGCCCCACGACCTCGAGCGGCGCGACCGGTGCGCCGCGCTCGTACCGCTGGAAGTACTCGTGCCCGTCCCGCCGGACCCGGATCTCGAACCACTCGCTCAGGGCGTTGACGACGTGAACGCCGACGCCGTGGAGTCCGCCGGAGACCTTGTAGGTGTTCCGGTCGAACTTCGAGCCGGCGTGGAGCACGGTCATGACGATCTCGAGCGTCGGCTTGTGGTACTTCGGGTGCTCCTCGACGGGGATCCCCCGGCCGTTGTCGGTGACCGTGCACGACCCGTCCGAGTGGAGGGTCACGTCGATCCGGTCGCAGGCGCCCGCGAGGACCTCGTCGATCGAGTTGTCCACGACCTCGTAGACCAGCTGGTGGAGGCCCCGGGCGTCGGTCGAACCGATGTACATTCCGGGGCGGCGTCGGACCGCGGAAAGTCCCTCCAGGACCTGGATGGAACTCGCGTCGTACACCGGCGCGGAAACGACCTCTTGAGCCATCGATTTACCGCCGGTGGGACCGACGTACTTTACCGAGCCGGGCCTGCGTTATAACGCTTGGCTTGCGGGCGAAATACCGGTGAAAAATCGGACCCGGTCCGGCCCCGTACGGGACCCGTTTTTGAGCGGTCCCGGAGCCCCGGTTCCGGCCCGGTTCCGGCCGTTCCCGGGGAAGGTACCACCCGGCTCGGTCGCGACAAGGGCTAAGAGCGAACGGACTCCTCCTCGAGCGTTCCATGGCGGAGGATCCGAGCCGCGCGGGGTCCGATTCCGGGGCCGAACCCGGAGCGACCGCGACGGTCCCGGCTCCCGGGCCGTCCTCCGACGCCCCGTCCGAGGACTGGGCGACGCGCTACAAGTACCTCTTCGCCGACTTCGAGAACTACCGACGGCGGACCGAACGCGAGCGGGAGAACCTCTCGCGCCAGGTGCGCGGCGCGATGATCCGGGAGATGCTGCCGATCCTCGAAGCGTTCCGATCCGGCCGGGACGCGGCGGCGAAGCTGCCGCCGGACCATCCGTTGCGTCGGGGACTCGAGCTCCTCGACCGGGAGTGGTCCACGTTCCTGAAGCACGAAGGCGTCGAGCCCGTCACCTCCGTCGGGGCCCCGTTCAAGCCGGACGAGGCCGTGGCCGTGGGGGATGCGCCCGCAACCGAGCAGACCCCGGACGGAACGGTGGCCGAGATCGTGCAGCAGGGCTACCGGTTCTTCGGAGGCCTCGTTCGGCCGGCGAAGGTGATCGTCGCCCGGGCCGCCGCGCGCGCCGCGACGGCCGGCGGTCCGACGGAGTCCGCGTAGGAGGATGGTCGTGACGCGCACGTCCGAGGTATCGGGGTTCTACAAGCGGTCGATCGAGGAGCGACGCGTGTTCGTCCGCGAGTGGGCCGGGCTGACCGAGGACGAGGCCCGCGCGTTCGAGTTCCCGCCGGGGATCGACCCCGGGACGATCGACCGCATGATCGAGAATGTCATCGGCGTCATGCCGATGCCCCTCGGGGTCGCCACGAACTTCCGCATCAACGGGAAGGAGTACCTCGTGCCGATGGCGATCGAGGAGCCGAGCGTGGTCGCCGCGGCATCGAACGCGGCGAAGGTCGCGCGCGCCACCGGGGGCTTCGCGGCGCAGACGACCTCCCCGGTGATGATCGGGCAGGTGCAGATCCTGGACGTGCCGGATCCGGTCGCCGCCCGGCTGCGGCTCCTGGACCGGAAGGACGACCTGTTGGCCGCCGCGAACGCGAAGGACCCGGTGCTCGTCAAGTTCGGCGGCGGCGCGAAGGACCTCGAGGTCCGCATCCTAGCGTCTCCCCGCGGGCAGATGATCATCGTGCACCTGCTCGTCGACGCGCGCGACGCGGGCGGGATGAACGCCGTCAACACGATGTGCGAGGCCCTCGCCCCCGAGTTCGCCCGCCTCACGGGGGGCCGGGTCGTCCTGAGGATCATCTCCAATCTCGCGATCCACCGGCTCGCGCGCGCGCACGCAACGTTCCCGGCGGAGCTGCTCCGCACCGCCGAGGCGAGCGGACCGGAGGTGGTCGACGCGATCCTCGACGCCTACGCCCTTGCGGTCGCGGACCCGTTCCGGTGCGCGACCCACAACAAGGGCATCATGAACGGCATCTCGAGCGTCGTGATCGCGACCGGCAACGATTTCCGCGCGATCGAGAGCGGGGCGCACAGCTACTCGGCGTGGCGGGCCGGCGAGTCCGACGCGGCCACGGTCCTCCAGCCGCTCACGACCTACGAGAAGGACAAGGACGGGAACCTGGTCGGATCGATCGAGGTCCCGGCCCCGGTGGGCCTCATCGGCGGGGCGACCGCCGTGCACCCCACGGCCAAGGCGAACGTGAAGATCCTCGGGGTGAAGACCGCGCGCGAGCTCGGCGAGGTGCTCGCGGCGGTCGGGCTCGCCCAGAACTTCTCGGCGCTCCGCGCGCTCGCGACCGAAGGGATCCAGCGGGGCCACATGGAGCTCCACGCGCGCAACATGGCGGCCAGCGCGGGGGCCCGGCCTGACGAGGTCGACCGGGTGGTCGACCGGCTCGTGAAGGAACGGCAGGTCCGCTTCGACCGGGCCAAGGCGATCCTGGACGAGCTCCGCGGCGGCGCCTCCGGATGAGGCTCGGCGTCCTCGCGCTCCAGGGCGACGTCCCGGAGCATCGTCAGGCGCTCCGGCGCTTCGTCCCGAAGGCGGAGGTCGTCGAGGTCCGCCGCGGCGCGGACCTGGAGCGGATCGACGCGCTGTTCCTGCCGGGCGGCGAGTCGACGACGATCGCCCGCCTCCTCGAGGAGGCCCGGCTCTGGGGACCGCTCGGGGAGCGGATCCGGGCGGGCCTGCCGGTCCTCGCGACGTGCGCCGGCCTGATCCTGCTCGCCCGCTCGCTCGCGCCGAGTGCATCGGGCACCGATCCCCCCACGCTCCGGGTGCTCGACGTCACGGTCCGGCGGAACGACTACGGCGCCCAGCGCGAGTCCTGCGAGGCACCGGTGCGGGTCGAGGGGCTCGGCGCGACCCCGTTCGACGGCGCGTTCATCCGCTCCCCCCGGATCCTCGAGGTCGGTCCGGGTGCGACGCCGATCGCGTGGCGCGACGGCGAGGTCGTCGGCGTCGGGGCCGGCAACGTCTGGGGGCTCACCTTCCACCCGGAGCTGTCGGACGACCCGCGGCTCCACCGCGCGTTCCTGCGCGCGGTGGGGCTCGTCCGCTAGCCGAGCCAGCCGAGGAACACGAGGACGGCGAGGCCCAGGGCGATCGCGCCGGCCACCGCGACCGCGATCCGCACCCGACGGGTGACCCCCGCGGCCGAACCCCAGAAGATC
This sequence comes from Thermoplasmata archaeon, assembly GCA_035504395.1. Lineage (GTDB taxonomy): Archaea > Thermoplasmatota > Thermoplasmata > Lutacidiplasmatales > UBA184 > Lutacidiplasma. The sequence continues at coordinate 18,087 of DATJRX010000077.1, forward strand.
GGGACCGGTCCAACGAGGACGAACCCGCCGGCGGCGGCGCGGGGCGCCCCGGCCCCCTGGGGGGTGGGCTCGGGCTCCGGCTCGAGGGGCAGCGACAGAGGGAGGGCGAACATGCCGGCGACCACGAGGCCGATCCCCAGCACGAACAGCAGCGAGCTCCCGTAGACGACCGGGATCACCACCACCAGGGCCGCCCGGGCCGTCCCTTCGGCCACGGCGAGCCCGATCGCCGCCGCGCCCGCGGCGAAGAAGAGCGGGGCGAGGAGCGCGGACCACCGCATCGCCCGTACGAGCGGTCGGGACCGCCTTGGAGGTTACGGTCGTCCGCTAGTGGTAGGTATCGAAACGGTACGGCTCGAGCGGGAGCTCGCCCAGCGCCATGAGGAACTCGGGCGGGGTGAGCATCGGGCGCGGGTAGAGCTCGCCGTCGTCGAGCGCGATCCGCGGGCACGCGGTGTTCACGTACGCATCGAGGGACCGGCCCTCGAGATCGCGCGGGTCGAGGCGGTCGAAGACCAGGATCTCGGCCTCGCGGCCATGGGCGATCGCCCGCTGCTGGAGGGCGAGCGCCGTGGGCGTCCGGTTCTGGCCGGCGAACGTGGAGACGAGGATCCCCCATCGCCGCGCGTCGCGCGCCGTCGCGACCGTGAGCTGCCGACGGCGGATGAGCGCCCCGCGATCGAGCGGCGGCTCGAGCGTCGACTGCAGCGGGTCGAGCGACCACACCGGCCGATCGACGGCCAAGGCGAGGCCGAGCGGGTGGAACCGTCCCGTCCCGAGGAAGACGAACGCGTCGACGTCGGGAGCGACCGCCTCCGCGCCGGTGTAGTTGCAGCCGAGCGCTTGGGCCGCGTAGGCCAGCCGCCGGTCCCCGGACCCGATCCGGACCGAACGGCCCGTGGCCCGGAGCGCGTCGGCGAGCGCCGGCACGAGGTCGAGGTGCTGGACGGAGGCGACCAGCCCGAGCCGAGCCGGGAGACCGGCCGCCTCCACGATCGACGCCAACGCGGTCGGGTCCCCGCCGGGTTCCCGCATCTCGACGAAGAACGTCGGCCGGACCAGGTCCATGTTCGGGATCGGGGCGTGCCCGAGGACGACCGCCAGATCCGCGCGGGGCGCTTCGTCGCCCGAGGGAACGTCGCAGGCCCCGAAGCAGGGCCGGGTGGCGAGGACCACGGTGCTTCCCGTCTTCTCCCGCATTTCGGCGGCCAGATCGCTCGCGCCCCGCACGAGCCCGGCCGGGACCTGGAGCACGACCCGGGACGGCCGGGCGTCCCGGACCGCCTCGTACAGGGCGGCGTCGAGCCGCGGGAAGACGCGCGCTCCGGCCGGGAGCGCCGCGGTCGCCGGGGACGGATCCGACATGGCGAGGTCGACGACCGGGCGCCGGGGCCTAAGCGTTGCGGCTGCCGGCCGCACCCAGGCGCTCGAGCAGCCGGTCGACCGCGGCCCGATTGTCCTCGTAGTGGAGGCGGCGCCGCGCTTCGGCGGGGTCGACCCACTCGGCCGCTTCGTGCTCCGCGCTCAGGCGGGGTACGAAGGTCCGGGGCACCTCGACCCCGTAGGCGTGGAGCCGCCAGATCTCGCCGTTGTCGGCCCGGAACTTCACGTGCCAGTCGAGCGGCAGGAGGGGACCGGCGACGGAGAGCCCGGTCTCCTCCGCGATCTCGCGCCGGAGCGCCGGCTCGAGGCCGGTGTCCGACGGGTCGACCTTGCCGCTCACCGGTACCCAGATCCGCCCGCGCTCCGGCGGACGGCGAAAGAGGAGCAGCGCGATCGGTGCGCGCGCGAAGAGGTACCCTTCGACGCACTCTCGGGCGACGGGTCCTTCGGGCTCGTCCACCTAGCCGCCCCGCGCGAGGATCTTCATGATCGCCTCGGCGGGCTCGCCCTTCGATTGCAGGAGCGCCTCGATCGCCTCCTCGCGGGGGACGTTCGCCTGCTCCATCACGAGCCGGACGTCCTCCTCGGGAGGCCCGGCCGAGGCCGGCGCGGGGGCGACCCCCGGGGCGACGGGCGCGCTCGGGCCGCCCGCGCCCCGCGGCCGGATCACCGGCTGTCCCACGACCTGGTAGGTCCGGACGCCCTGCACGGTCAGGACCGTGACCTCGGGCTGCGCGAAGACGTGCTCCTTCGTCCGCGTGCGGACGACGACCTCCTCGACGTCCGGGACCGGCTCGCTCGTCATTCCGAGCCGGCGCATCATCATGTCCATCTGCCGCTGGTTCCGCGGGCCACCGGGGATCATGCCCCCTCCTCGTCCCCCGGCGCGTCGCCTGTGGCCGATCGGATCCGTCGCTCGAGCTCGGGGTCGTCGACGCCGAGCTGCTCGCTGTCCCGGTCGCCCGTGCGGCCCGACCGGCCGCGCCGCCGCCGCTCCTCGCGGGCCCGACGGGTCTGGGCCACGAGCTCGTCCATGAGGCCGGCCACGCCGGCGAGCAGGTTCCACCCCGTGTGCGAGGCGTAGTAGATGCCGTGGTCGGTGTGGAGGCGCGCCTCGACCGTGATGTCGCTGGTCCGGTGCGTCGCGTGCGGAGCCAGGTGGAGGCTCAGGAGCGCCGGGCGGACCTGCTGCGCGATGCGGTGCAGGCCGCTCGCGACGAGGCCATCGATCTCGGCGAGCAGCGCGGGGTCGCCCGAGCCGCGGAGCCCGGAGACCTCGACGTACACGTCCTCGACGCGCGCCCGGCCGCCCTTCGGCCGGCCGCGCCCGACGACGAGCCCGAGCAGCTCGGTCTGGCCGACCACGCGCGGCGGCTTGCCGGCCGCGATCACGAAGACGCTCGAGACCTTCTCCCGGGACATGAGCAGGGCGGCGTCGGCCGCCGAGCTCCCGACCTCGACCGTCACCGGCGGCGAATGCATGATCGACCCGACCTCGATGTCGAGCACGCTCCCGTGGGACGGGGCGTCGCGCTTCCCCCCCGTGTCCGGCCGCCAGAGCACGCCGCCCAGGTCCGCGACCCCGACCGCTCCGACCAAGCGGCCCTTCCGGTCGAGCACGGGGAGCGGATGGGCCTCGATGAGCCGGATCTGCGCGAACAGATGCCGGCACGCGTCGGTCTCGCGCACGAGCAGATCGGCCGCCCGGGCGAGCTGCTCGACCCGGACCCGCCGGACCTCGGGGAGCGCCGGCAGCGCGCGCACCATGTCGGTCCGGCTCACGACGCCCAGGAGCTCGCCGCGCCGCCCGACGACGGGCGCCGCGCGCAGGCCGTTCGCGAGCAGCTGCTCGGCGAGCTCGGGCAACGAGGTCTGCGGGGTGACGAGCGGGGCGAGGGTCACGAGGTGCTCCACCTTGGTCGTGAGCGCCCAGCTCATCCGCCGGGCGATCGACTCGAACGTGATCATGCCGAGCAGGCGGCGGTTGCGCAGGACCGGGATCTCGTGGAACCCTCGGGTCCGCATCGTCCCGAGCGCCTTCGAGATCGGCGCGTCGTGGGGCAGGGTCACCGGGCGGGGCGTCATCATCTCGCCCGCGGAGGGCCAGGAGGGCGTCATCGCGCCGGTCGGAGGGGCCCGAGCGTAAAGCGGCTGCGGCCCGCGGGGCCGGGCTACGGGAGCTCGCGGGCCATCTGGTAGCCGTTCTCGCCGTCGGAGTAGTACGCCCGCAGGAGGTCGATCACCGAGAACCGGAACCGCGTGTAGAATCGGATCGCCCGCGCGTTGGAGACCCGGACCTCGAGCGTCACCCGACGGAACCCGCGGGCGCGGCTGCGGTCGAAGAACGTCCCCATCAGGAGCGCGCCGATCCCTTGCGTCCGGTGGTTGCGGTCGACCGCGAACATCAGGATCCGTACCTCGCCCTCGACCTGATGGACGCCGAGCAGGAACCCGACCGGCACGTCCCGGGGGTCCGCCGCGATCAGGAACCCCTCGGGCCACTCCGCGCTGAGCGACTGGTAGAGCGTGGGATCGTAGTGCTCGCGGAGCGCGTCGGCGACGATCGCCGCGACGAACGGCACGTCGGTCGGCCGGAAGTTCCGCAGCGCGACCGCCGGGCGGTCGTCGGGAAGCCGCACGGGCGGGGCGCCCGGGATCGTCTCAGCGATACATCTCACCCGGCCCCTCGGAGGCGTCGTCCCGCATGCTCGAGATCGACGCGCGGGTCTGCTGCAGCGTCTTCCGCACCTCGGCCTCGATCTGCCGGGCCTTGTCGCGGAGCGGCTTCGTGTCCAGGACCATCAACGGCACGAGCGGGTTGATCGTCTCGATCACCTTGGCGGCCGCGCGGGCGTCCGGGTAGTCCTTGTGCGCCTGGGCGACCAGGCAGAGCACCGGGGTCGTCCGACCGATCGCCCCGAGGAGCACTCCGCCGGCGAGACCGGTGACGACGCCGTTCGCCGCCGCGAACCGGTACTTCTCGAGCAGCGGCGCCGCCGCCCGGTTCGCCATCGCAACCACGCGCGCGTCGGCGCGGGTGTCGTCCTCGATCGGCTGGCCCTCGATCGCCACCACGAGCTGGACGCCCTTCGACTCGGCCCAGTCGAGAAGGATCCGGCCGAGCGAGTTCAGGATGTTGACCGGGGGCTGGATGTCGGCGATGACCACCAGCAGCTGGTCGCACGAACGATCGACCCCGCAGACGAGCTTGCTCGCGTAGAACCGGACCGGGGCGCCGACGACCCCCTCCTCCATGATGACGGTCGGCGGGAACTGCTCGCTGACCATGTAGGCGACCTGGCTCATGTCCAGCGTGTGGACGAGGTACGACGCGGCCACGGACCCGACCAGCCCGTGCGTCGGGAAACCGACGACCATCATCGCCCCCTTGAGGGACTCGTCCCGCGTGTCGACGATCCGGATCTCGTCCGAGTCCATGCGCGCCGCTTCCGTGGCCCGCGGAGAGCGGTCCCCCGTTTAAATCTCGTTTCCGCGACGCCCGCCCGGCGGCCCCCGACGGTCGAGCCTTTATGCGGGCCGCCCCCCTCTTGGGGACGAGCCCGACCATGAAGGTCCTCATCACCGGGATCGACGGGTACTCCGGCTGGCCCCTCGCCCTCCACCTGCTCGGGCGGGGCCACGACGTCGCGGGCGTCGACAACTTCGTGACGCGCCGCCGGGTCGCGGAGGTCGGGAGCTGGTCCGCGACGCCGATCCCTTCCTTCGCCCGCCGTCAGGCGGCCGTCCAGCGCCTGCTCGGACGTGAGATCCGGTTCTACCGCGGCGACCTCGAGCGCTACGACTTCACGCGCCACGTGCTCGAGGCCGAGCGACCCGACGCGATCGTCCACCTGGCGGAGCAGCGGTCCGCGCCCTACTCGATGATCGACGTCCACCACGCGGTCGCCACGCAGGTCGGGAACCTGACCGGCACCCTGCATCTGCTCTACGCGATGCGGGAGGCGTGCCCCGACGCCCACCTCGTCAAGATGGGTACGATGGGCGAGTACGGGACCCCGAACGTCGACATCCCCGAGGGGTTCTTCGAGATCCAGTACCGGGGGCGGACGGACCGCCTGCCGTTCCCGCGCCAGGCGGGATCGTGGTACCACTGGAGCAAGGTGTTCGACTCGGGCGACGTGATGTTCGCGTCTCGGATCTGGAAGCTGCGGGCCACCGACGTGATGCAGGGCGTGATCTACGGGATCCGGACCCCCGAGATGGTCGACCGCAGCCTCCTCACCCGGTTCGACTTCGACGAGACCTGGGGCACCGCCCTGAACCGGTTCATCGCCCAGGCGGTGCTCGGGATGCCGATCACCCCGTACGGCCGTGGGGAGCAGCGGCGCGGCTTCATCGCGCTCGAGGACTCGATGCAATCGCTGCGCCTCGCGGTCGAGCATCCGCCCGACCGCGGCGAGTACCGGGTCCTGAACCAGTTCGACGCGGCGTACTCCGTGAACGAGCTCGCGGAGCTCACGGCCCGCATCGCGACCGAGCTCGGGCTCCGCCCGACGATCGAGCACCCCCCGAACCCTCGGGTCGAGGCGGAGGAGCACTACTACCATCCGATCCACGATCGCCTTGCCGAGCTGGGGTACCGCCGGTCCCGGGAGCTCCCGGACGTCGTCCGGGAGATCTTCGGGGACCTCACGCGGTACCGGCGGCGGCTCGAGGCGCGCCGCCACGTCGTCCAGCCGGCGGTCCGGTGGGCGAACGCCGACAGCCGCCCGGAGCTGGCCGCGCGGTCCGGGCCCGCCGCCGCTCCCACGCCGGCCGCGCCGGAGAACCCTCCGGCCGAGCGGACCTCGGCCTGACGATCGCCTCCCGTCCCGGACGGCCCGACGGGCCCGTCGCGGCGAAAGCTACAGTTTAAGACGGTTCCGGCGATTCCCGGAAGGAAGAACGTTCGTGGCTTTCGGCATCGAACGGCGAGAGGGATCGAACCGATGAAACGCCAGATGATCGACATGCTGGCGGAGCTGATCAAGATCCCCAGCGACCCGTTCTCCGACAAGCAGGAGGTGCTCGACTACGTCCAGTCGTTCACCGACCAGATCCACATGCGGAACACCCTGTTCGGCGACGCGCAGGCCCCGTCGCTGCTCGCCGAGTACGGCCAGGGCGGGGTCGTGCTGTCGGGCCACCTCGACACGCCGCCGGTCGGCGACTACTGGAGCTTCTCGCAGAGCCAGCTCGCGTCCGGGCGCATGTACGGCCGCGGCGCGGCCGACATGAAGGGCACCGTGATCGCGATGCTCGAGGCCGCGCAGGACCTGGTCGCGCGGAAGATCCCGATCGTCCTCGCGTTCACGACCGACGAGGAGACGACGATGCAGGGCGCGCTCGCGCTCGCGAAGACCCTGCCGCTCCGCCGCGCGAAGGCGGTGGTCGTCGGGGAGCCGACAGGACTGCGCGTCGCCTACGCGGAGAAGGGTGTCCTCGATCTCTCGATCGAGACCCGCGGGAAGGCCGCGCACGGCGCGATGCCGCACCTCGGCGAGAACGCGATCGGCAAGATGATGCGGATCCTCCGGGGCCTCGAGTCGTTCAAGGGCCGGATCGCGCACCCCGAGCTCGGGACCGTGACCCTCAACATCGGCACCTTCAACGGCGGCACCCGCCTCAACGTCGTGCCGAACAAGGCGACCGCGGAGGTCGACATCCGCTTCCCGCCGCCCTACTCGCCCGACCAGCTCTACCACGAGATCGAGGAGCACCTGCGCCGGATCAAGACGCCGTTCACCCTGCGCCGCATCGTCTCGATGCCGGCGGTCCAGATCGACCCGAACGCGGAGCACGTTCGCATCCTGCGGGACGTCGCGCAGGCCGAGAGCGCCGTCCTGGTGCACGCGTCGGAGGCGGTCCACTACGCCCAGGTGAACCCGAGGGTCGTGATCTACGGGGCCGGGGAGGAGGAGCTCTCCCACCAGGCGAACGAGTACGTGAAGATCGAGTCGGTCTCGCGGGCGACCGAGGTCTACAAGAAGTACGCCCAGCGGCTCGCCGGGATGCGGTCCCTCTCCTGATCCGCCCCTCGGCCGCGCCATCAAGTACGCGGAACGGTACCTCGGCCCCCGTGAAGGTCGCCCAGATCTCGACCCGGTTCCCGCCGGGTCCGGGCGGCGTCGAGCGCCACGTCGAGGAGGTCGCGCGCCGGCTCTCCGCGCGCGGCCACGCGGTCGAGGTGTTCACCAGCGACCTCAACCGCGAGTTCCCGATGGAGCGCCTCCCGCCGGGGGTGCCCCGCGACGAGCGCACCGCCTGGGGGACCGTCCACCGGCTGCCCGTCTGGTCGATGCCGGGCGAGCTCCACTACCCGTTCTTCCGGGGGCTGGAGCGGGCGCTGGCCGCGAGCCGCCCCGACCTCGTGCACGTCCACACGTTCGGGACCAACCACGTGGCGGTCGCGCGGCGCTACCACCGGCGCACCGGTACGCCGTTCGTGCTGACGGCCCACTTCCACCCGATCTGGTCGATCGAGGGAGGGTGGCTCCGGCACCGCCTCCGGGGGTTCTACGACCGCCGGCTCGCGGGCCCGACGATCGCGCCGGCCGCGCGCGTGATCGTCCAGACCCGCGAGGAGGAACGCCTCCTCCGCTCGCTCGGCCTCCCCCTCCCTCCCGTGGAGATCGTGCCGCCCGGGTACTCCCCGCTGCCGGCCCCGCCCGCGGGGCCGGTCTTCCGTGATCACTTCCAGATCCCGGGCCCGTACGTCCTGTTCGTCGGCCGACTCGCCTCGAACAAGGGCCTCCCCGATCTCGTCGCGGCCTTCGCCGAGCTCGCCCGGGAGGACCCCCGGGCGCAGCTGGTGCTGATCGGCGCCGACGGCGGCCAGCGCGCGAGCGTCGAGGCGCGGGTCCGGGGGTTCGGCCTCGCCGATCGGGTCCGCCTGCTCGGCCACGTCGGGGACGAGTCCCTGCTCGCCGCGGCGTACCGGGAGGCGACGGTGACGGTGCTCCCGAGCGAGTACGAGGCGTTCGGTCTCGTGCTGTTGGAGTCGCTTGCCGAGGGGACGCCCGTCATCGCCTCCCGGGTCGGCGGGATCCCCGAGTTCATCGAGGACGAGCGATCCGGGCTTCTCGTGCCCCCGAGGGACCCGGCCGCGCTCGCGGCCGCGCTCCGGCGGATCTGGACCGACCCGGCCCTCGGCCGCCGGCTCGGACGCCACGGGCGCACCGAGACCGTCCCCCGCTACACCTGGGACCGCGCGGTCGACCGGCTCGAGGCGATCTACCGGGAGGTGCTCGGCGCGTGAGGGTGGCGATCGTCACGCTCCGGTTCGCCTCCCCGGGCGGCGTCGAGACGAACGTCCACGAGGTCGCGAAGCGACTGCGCGCCGGCGGCGACGACGCGCGCGTGCACGCGAGCGACCTGTTCGACGAGGGGCAGTGGCAGCGCCGTCCGGACTTCCCCCCGACGTTCGACGGCATCCCGGTCTCGTGGTACCCCGTCCGCAAGAAATTGATCCCGGGGCTCACGCTGCCGATGATGGTCGGCCTCGTGGACGGCCTTGCGACCAGCGGGGCGGACGTGCTCCACGCCCATTCCCACCGATACGGCCACGTGCTCGAGTCGGCCGCCGTCGCGGAGCGGACCGGCATCCCCCTGATCGTGTCGATGCACTACCACCCGGCCGATCGCCGGGAGACCCCATGGAAGCGCGGTCTGCTGCGCGTGCAGGACATGGGCTTCGGGGGGACCGCCTACCGCGTGGCGCGGGCGCTGGTCGTGGAGACGGAGCACGAGGCCGCCCTCGTGCGCGAGTTCGCGCCGGCGGACCGGATCCGGATCATCCCGCCCGGCATCACGCTGGAGGAGTGGGCGCATCCCGAGGACGACCGGCTGCCGGCGGTCCCGCTCCCGGCCGGCTACTTCCTCTTCACCGGCCGCATCGCCCCGAACAAGGGGCTCCCCGGCCTCCTCGAGGCGCTCGCGCGGATCGACGACGCGCACCGGCCGCCGATCGTCCTCATGGGACACGACTGGGGCGAGCGCGCCGCGCTCGAGGCCCGGGCGCGGCGGCTCGGCATCGCCGACCGGGTCCTCTTCCTGGGCCACGTGCGCGACCTCCGCGAGTACCGCGGGGTCATGCGCCACGCGCGCGCGTTCGTCCTCCCGTCCGAGTACGAGGCGTTCGGGCTGGTCCTGCTCGAAGCGATGGTCGCCGGCGTTCCGATCGTGGCGACCGCGGTCGGCGGCGTGCCGGAGGTGCTGTTGCACGGCCGCGCGGGGCGCCTGGTGCCGTACGACGACCCCGACGCGCTCGCGCGGGCGCTCCGCGACGTGACCGACGACCCCGACGGCACCGCGGCCCGCGTCGCCGTGGGCCGCGATCGGGTCCGCGAGTTCGACTGGTCCGCCTCGGTCGAGCAGACCCGGGCGCTCTACCGCGAGCTCGTCCGCGGCTGACGTCGGCGCGAGCCGAGGCGAACGAGTTCCTCGCCCACCGACTCGAGGTCCCGGCCCGCGGCGTCGCGGCGGGCGCGTCCCCACACCCGGAACACCTGGCCGACCAGCTCGACGATCACCGGCCGGCCTCCGAGCGCGCGTACTCGGCCAGGATGCCCAGCCCGCGCTCGAGGTTCTCCCGGGAGGCGGCGAACGAGAGCCGAAGGTGGCCCTCGCCCAGCGAGCCGAACGCGTCGCCCGGGGTCGTGATGACCCCGCGCTTCAGCAGGGCGCGCGCGACGTCCTGCGACGAGCGGGCCCACGCGAACCGGGGGAACGCGTAGAACGCCCCCGCGGGGGGCACGACCGAGACGCCGGGGATCCCCCGCAACCGCCGCACGACGAGGTCCCGTCGCGCGCGGAACTCGCGGACCATCGCCGCGAGCGCCGCGCGCCCGTTCGAGAGCCCCGCGAGCACGGCGACCTGCGCCGGGGTCGGCGGGCAGGCCATGATGTGGTAGTGCATCTTGTTGAGATCGGGCGCCAGGGCGCGCGGCGCGACGAGGAAGCCGATCCGCCAGCCGGTCATCGCGAGCGTCTTCGAGAACGAGTTCACGATCACGACCCGGTCCGTGCGACCCCAGAACGAGGCGAACGAGCCGCTGTACACGATCTCGTCGTAGACCTCGTCCGATACGATGGTGAGGTCGTGCGCTTCGGCGAACCGCACGATCCGGTCGACCGTCGCCGACGGGAACAGGCCGCCGGTCGGGTTCGACGGGCTGTTGACGACGATCGCCCGCGTGCGGGGCGACACCAGCCGCTCGAGCTCGTCCGGGTCCGGCAGGTACTTGCGCCGGGGCGTGAGCGAGTACGGCACCGGCGTCGCGCCCATCAGCCGCGCGTCCGGCCCGTAGAGCACGAACCCGGGGTTCGGGACCAGCACCTCGGCCCCGGGGTCGTAGAGCGCGAGCGCCACCACCATCAGAGCCTCGGATCCGCTGCCGGTGATGATCACGTTCTCCCGGGACGTCCGGGGATCTCGGTCTCGGTAGCGCTCGGCGACCTTGTCGCGCAGCGCGATCAGTCCGGCGGACGGACCGTAGTGGTTCATCCCGTCGCGCACGGCGGCGCACATCGCGTCGACCACCTCGGGCGGCGGCTCGAAATCCGGCTCGCCGAGTCCGAGGTTGATCGAGTTGGCCGGGGCCGCCTCGAACATGCGGCGGATCCCGGAGATCTCGACGGTGCGCACCCGCTGGGCGACCATCTCGCGTGCGACCTTCGTGCTCCTCTTTACCGTTGTGGCGCCGTGCGTCGGCGCGACGCGCGGACCGGCCTCCGGACCGAGGGCACAAGGGACTTCTACGCGGTCCGCTCCCGGGAGTACCGCCATGCCGGTTCGGATCGTGCTCGGGGCGCAGTTCGGGGACGAGGCGAAGGGCAAGATCGCCGACTACCTCGCCGCTTCGGCGCGCTACGTGGTCCGCAGTGCCGGCGGACCGAACACCGGCCACACGATCGTGCTCCCCGAGGGCCCGGTGGTCCTGCACCAGCTCGCGTGCGGCGTGCTCCGCCGAGGCGTCACCGCGATCAGCGGACCGGGGATGGTCCTCCAGCCGTTCAAGCTCGAGGACGAACTGCGCGGGCTCGAGGAACGGGGCCTTCGCCGCGGGGAGGTGATCCTCTCCGAGCGCGCCCACGTCATCCTGCCGGCCCACGAGCTCGAGGACGTCTGGGAGGACGAGCTGCGGGGCCGCCAGAATCCAGGGGCCGCGCTCGGGACGACCAAGAGCGGGATCGGCCCCGCGTACGCCGACCGGTACGCCCGCTGGGGGATCCGCCTCGCCGACCTCAGCCGGCCCGCTGTGCTCCGCGAGCGGCTCGACCTCCTCTACGCGACCAAGAGCCACCTGACGGGGCTGCCGCCGGTCGCCGAGCTCTTCGGTCGCCTGACCGAGGTGGGGACCCGGCTCGCCCCGATGATCCGCCCCACCGAGCCGATCCTCTGGGACGCGATCGCCCGCGGCGAGTCGATCCTCCTCGAAGGGGCCCAGAGCGCGCTGCTCGACATCGACTTCGGCACCTATCCGTACGTGACGAGCTCGCATCCCACGAGCGCGGGCGCGCTCCTGGGGAGCGGGATCCCGCCCACCGAACTCGACGAGGTGATCGGGGTCGCCAAGGCGTACTCGACCCGGGTCGGGGCCGGCCCGTACCCGACCGAGGACACGGGCGAGCGGGGGGAGTTCCTGCGGCGGGTCGGGGGCGAGCGCGGAGCGACGACCGGACGCTCCCGCCGCTGCGGATGGCTGGACCTCGTGCTGCTTCGGTACGTCGCGCGCCTCAACGGCCTCACCTCGTTCGCGATCACCAAGGTCGACGTGCTCGGCGGGCTCGAGGAGGTGCCCGTCTGCGTCGCCTACCGGCTCCCGGACGGCTCGACGGTGCGCGATGCCCCGCCGACGGAGGCCGAGGACCTCGCGCGCGTGGTGCCGGTCTACCAGCACCTCGCGGGGTGGCCGGAGTTCCACGAGCGTACGAAGGAGCGGATCCGGCGCGACGGGGCCGGTGCGCTGCCGACCGAGCTCCGACGCTTCCTCGACTTCGTCACGGCCGAGACCGGCGTCCCGGTGCAGTACGTCGGCTACGGCGCCCACCGCGACGAGACCGTCGCGCTGGGCCCTATCGGACCCCGACCCCGCCCCGCCCGGCTGACCGCGTGGAACGGCTAGGCGTCCGTGGGATTCGACCCGTTCCTGTACGTCGCTCTGGCGGGCGGGTATCTCGTCGGGCGGGTCGTGCGGGTCCGGAGCCCGTGGGTCCCGCGGGCCACGCTGGCGACGGTCGGGGTGCTGGTCGGGCTCCTCGGCGCTTCGCTCGATGCCGTGCCACCCGTTACCCTCGCCGCGGAGATCCCGCTCGCGCTCGCCTTCGTCAGCGTCCTGCTCGTCGTGACCCTCGCGGTCGCTCGGCTGCTCGAGCGGCCGCAGGGCCGCCCGACCACCTCCGCGACGGGATCTGGGTCGAAGCCACCGCGCCCGACGGTCAGCGTCGCGTTCGTCGCCGCGCTGCTCCTCGGCGTCGGGATCGGCCGGGTGGCCTCCGTGCCGACGTCGGCGCTGATCCCGTACGTCCTCTACGTCCTGCTCGCCCTGGTCGGATTCGACCTCGTCCTCCGCTCGGCCGGCCTGCGGCGGCTCTGGATCCCCCTCACGGCGGCGGTCGCCGGGGCGGTGGGGGCCGCGGCGCTGTTCGCGGTCGCGGCCGGGGTCCCACCGGTGGCCTCGTTCTCGACCGCGTTCGGGTTCGGGTTCTACTCGCTGGCCGGACCCCTGGTCGCGGCCCGGCTCGGCGCGGTGCTCGGGCTCCTCGCGTTCCTGACAAACTTCCTGCGCGAGCAGCTCACGATGCTCCTCGCCCCGCTGCTCGGCCCCCGGGTGCGCGGCACCGGACTCGCCGCGATCGGCGGCGCGACCGCGATGGACACGACGCTCTACTTCGTGACGCGATTCGGGGACGAGGACTCGGCGAGCCTCGCCCTCGCCACCGGCTTCGTCCTGACCGTCGCCGCCAGCCTCCTGCTGCCGGCGCTGCTCGCGCTGCCCGCGTGAGGTTTAAGCCCGAGCTACGTTGGGACCCCGTCCTCGGGCTCGTGGTCCAGCGGTTACGACGTCGCTCTCACACAGCGAAGACCGCCGGTTCGAATCCGGCCGAGCCCATCGGATCTACCGGACCGCCCGGTCGGGTCGCACCGCCGGGCTCGATCGGCACCCGACGGGAGCCGCCTCGCGCCGAGACCCCGAAGGAACGCGATCCGGTTCCCCCCGTGTGAGGAGGTGGCCCCGCTGGGCCCAACGCCGAGCCTCGCGCGCCGGCGACCCGAACGGCGTTACTTCGACCGGCGCGACGCGGTTCGCGCCTGCCGCAGCGCGGACACGATTGCCCCGAACTCGGGCGGCCCGTCGTACCGGAGGCCGTCGATGAAGAACGTGGGAGTGCCGTTGACCCCGCTGCGGACCCCGCTCGTGAAATCCTCGTCGATCCGCGGGGCGTACTTTCGCCCCGCCACCTCTCGGGCGATCCGGGCCGGGTCCAGCGTCAACTTTTCCTCTTGCTGCGCGAAGAAGGCGGCCTCACCGAGCGACTGCTGGTGCTCGTAAAGGACGTCGTGCATCTCCCAGAACTTTCCCTGCGCGGCGGAGGCCTCCGCCGTCTCGGCGGCCCACTCCGCGTGGGGATGGGCGTTCGTGATCGGGAAGTTCCGGAACACGAACTTCAGCTCGGGGCCGAGTTCCTTCTGGACCCTCTTCACGACCGGATACGCGGCTCCGCAGTACGGGCACTGGTAGTCCCCGTACTCGACGAGGACGAGGGGAGCGCCGGCCGCGCCCTGGGCATGATCCCGTTCCCCGACGGGAAGGGTGAGCCGCGGAGGTGTGTATGGGGTGGACATCGTTCCTTACCTGAGTCGCTCGAGCGCCGCGAGGATGCCGTCCGCCCCCGGATTGACGCCGTCGGGCGAGAGCTCGCTCCACCGAATCGTACCGTCGCCATCGACCACGAAGAGCGCGCGGGCCGACTCTCCCTTCGCGACCTCGAACACCCCGTACGACTTCGACACGGCCCCCTTCGGTTCGAAGTCGGCGAGCAGGGGGAAGTTGAGCTTCCGGTCCTTGGAGAAGGCGAGGTGCGACCAGATCCCGTCGACCGAGATCCCCAGCACCTCGGCGTGGAACTTCTTGAACTCCGGCATCACCTGGGCATACAGCCCCATCTGGTCGGAGCACACGGGGCTCCAGTCGGCGGGATAGAAGGCGAGGACCACCGGGCGACCTCGGAAGTCCTCGAGCGATACGGTCTGGTCCGGCGTGCTGTTCAGCGTGAATCGGGGGGCGCGGATCCCCGGAGCAAGGATCGTCGGAGCCGGGGCGCGGGGCGCTGCTCGAGTCGGCATATCAGCGGAACCTCACCGTTCGGTGGGAACCCGAAGCCGAAGAAGAAGCCTTCCCATCGGCCGCGAGCCGGGCGCTATCTCGTTCGCGACGTCTGCGGGAGTTCCCGGTCTCGTTCGGGCCCGAACCTTGGCCACCGCCACCTCCGACCGCGTACCGCCCCGTCTAGGACATGCCGCCGGGCGGCGTGGTGAACCACCACTCGTTCCCCCAGGCGTCGCGCACTCCGCCCCGACGGTCCCCGTCGGGAGCGACGGTCGGCTCGCGCACCGGGGTGGCTCCGGCTCGGAGCGCGTCCTGGAACGCGCGATCGGCGTCGGGGACGTAGAGGTGGATCATCCCGGGGAACGACCGTCCGGGGGCCGGCTCTCCGATCATGACGAGGCCGTCGGCGATGCGGACCTCGGCGTGAACGAGCCGGCCGTCCGGCGCCGACTCCTCGAACGAGAGCGTCCCCCCCAAGGCGGTCTCCAGGAACCGCACGAGTTCCCGGGCGTTCGGTACGGCCAGATACGGAGCGAGCTTCGGCGTCCGGGTCGGCGGCATGATCGGCAGAAGATCGGCTCGCCCCTTAACGGTCCGTCGGGGATGGCGAAACGGGGACTCCCTCTGCACGCGCTTACCTAGGTCTCGCGTCTGACCCGCGCGCCGGGACCCGCCGGGGGGCCGGATCGAACGACCATGACGGAGGCGAGCACCGGGTCCCGACTGGCGGGCCTGGTCTGCCGGGCCTGCTGCGCCGAGGTGGAGGCCGATCGACCCCAGGGGACCTGTCCGACGTGCGGGGGCGCGCTCTTCGCGGAGTACGACCTCCGCGGATTCGACGGTCGCGCCTGGCTGCGTGGACTGGCGGGGCGGCCGACGAGCTTGTGGCGGTATCGGGAGCTGCTCCCCGCGCGAACGGATGATCACGTGATCTCGCTGGGCGAGGGGTTCTCCCCGATCCTCCCGCTGGGCGAGACGGAGGGCGCGCCCGGCGTTCGCCTCTCCGCGAAGGACGACGGCGGTCTCCCGACCGGCTCGTTCAAGGCGCGAGGGATGGCGGTCGCGGTCTCTCGGGCGGTCGAGCTCGGGCTCACGGCGCTGTTCGTGCCGAGCGCCGGGAACGCGGCCCTGGCCCTCGCCGCGTACGGGGCGCGGGCGCAACGGTCGGTCCGGGTGTACGTGCCGGACGGGACGATGCCATCGATGATCGCGAGCTGCCGCGCCTACGGGGCCGACGTGCGGACGCTCCCGGGCACGCTGCGCGAGGTCGGTGCCGCGGCGCGCGCTGCGGAGCAGGGCGGAGGGGCGTTCGACATGTCGACCCTCCGGGAGCCGTACCGGGTCGAGGGAAAGAAGACGATGGGGCTCGAGATCTTCGAACAGTCGTTCGCCGACGGGCTGCCCGACGCGATCGTGTATCCCACCGGCGGGGGGACGGGACTCGTCGGGATGCAGCGCGCCTTCGACGCGCTGCGGACCCTCGGCCTGCTCGAGCGGGGTCCTCGCCTGTACGCCGTGCAACCGGAAGGATGCGCCCCCGTCGTTCGGGCCCTGCGCGAGGGTGCGACCACGGTCGCGCCCTGGGGCGATCCGCGGACGATCGCACCGGGCCTCCTGGTTCCCGCTCCCTTCGCCGGCGAACGGATCCTCGAGGCCGTGCGCGCGAGCCGGGGCGACGGGGCCACGGTCTCGGACCCGGCCATCGTCGACGCGATGCGGACGCTCGCGCGCCGCCACGGGATCTCCGCGTCGCCCGAGGCCGCGGCGACCTACGCCGCGGTGCCCGAGCTCGTCCGGGCCGGCCGCGTCCGTTCGGGCGAGACCGTGCTGCTCTACCTGACGGGCACGGGGATCCCGTTCTCGATCGAGGCGCTGGCCGCGTCGGTCGCGGGCGGAACGGCGCCGGCCCGCTGACGCTCGAGGCGGAACGCCTCGGTCTTCGCGCGGTGGCACGCGCGGCACACCGTCTGGAGATTTGAGTACTCGAGGGCCGCGCCGCCGCGGGCGATCTCGACGATGTGGTCGACGTCGAGCTCGCGGGCCCGCCGACGCACCCCGCAGATCTGGCACGTGTACCGATCGCGCAGCATTGCGTACGAGCGGGCCGAGTCCCAGAAGTAGTGGCCGTGGAACTTCCACTGGCAGCGACGGGAGCAGTACGGGGTCCGCCGGGATGCCAGCCCCCGCCCGCACTCCACGCACCGCGCGTCGCGACGGGCCTCGCGGCGCCGCCGAGCACCGTCCGAGAACCAGGCGGCCGACAGCGCGAGGATCCGACCGTGGGGGCCCACGGTGACGGAGGCTCCCGTTCGCCGCGCGGCCATCCGGCGCGCCTCGTCCCCCGAAGGGTAAGAGCGTTCGGTTCCACACGCGGGGTCCCTAAGTAGGTCCGGCCGCTGGCGCCGCTCCCGGGGAGGGCGAACCACGGACCTCGTCGCGCTCCTCGTGTTCGGGGCCACGTTCGTCCTCGTCCTGGCCCGCCAGGTCGTGGGGCGAGGGCCCGGGGTCTGGTCGCTCTTCGTGGTGGGAGGCGCCGCCACGATCCTGACGGGCGTGCTCGGCCCGTCTGCCGCGGGCTCGGTCCTCTACGACGAGCTCCCGGTCCTACTGTTCCTCCTGGCCCTCTTCGTGTTCGCGGAGGCGCTCCGCGAAGCCGGCGCCCTCGACCACCTGGCGCACTGGCTGATCGGCCGCGCCCGACGCCCCTCCGATCTCCCCCTCATCCTGTTCGTCGGTCTCGGCCTCGTCTCGGCGCTCTTCATCAACGATGCGCTGGTCCTGGTCGGCGTCCCGATCCTGGTCGGCGTCGCCGCCCGTCTGCGCACCGACGCGAAGCCGCTCGTCCTCGTCCTTGCCTTCGCGGTCACCGTGGGCAGCACCCTGACCCCGTTCGGGAACCCCCAGAACCTCCTGATCGCGCTCGCCGCGGGATTCTCCTCACCGGTCGGGACGTTCTTCGAGTACCTCGGGATCCCAACCGCGATCAACCTCGTGGTCGGCGGCTGGTTCCTCGGCCGGGTGTACCGCCGATCGATGCCGGCCGCGGACGACCACTTCGCCCGGGTCCGGGCCGAGGCGCCGGCCCTCCTTCCGTCGGGCGGATGGGCGCGTCGGCTCGCGGCGAAGCCGGTCCTGTGGGTGTTCCCGGTGACCATGGGTGTGCTGATCGGCGCGGACCTCGTGACGGCGTTCGTTCACGGCCCGACCGTTCCGATCTGGGCGATCGCGCTCGGCGGGACCGGCGTGCTGCTGGTCGCCTCGCCCCGTCGGGTCTCGATCGTCCGGGCCGTGAACTGGCGCATCCTCCTGCTGTTCGTCGGGTTGTTCGTCGTGGTGCAGGGCGCGGTCGTCGGGGGCGTGGTCTCCCAGATCGAGGGGATCTTTCCGGTCCAGGGCCCGGGGCACCCGGCGTCGCTCCTGACGATCGTCGGGACGACCCTCGTCGGCTCGCAGGCGGTCAGCAACGTCCCGTGGGTCGGCCTTCAGATCCCCGTCCTGACCGGCCTCGGCTACTCGGCCCGGACCCCGATCGCGTGGATGGGGCTCGCCGCCGCGAGCACGCTCGCCGGGAACGTGACGCTCCTCGGCGCCGCCAGCAACCTGATCGTCACCGAGACCGCGGAGCGCTCCGGGATCCGGATCCGGCTCCACGACTTCGTGCGGGTGGGGCTCCCTCTCACCGCCATCACGGTCGGCGTCGTGGTGGCGTGCCTCGCCGTCGGGCTGTAGACGACGAGCCCTTTACGGTGCGGCGCTCCGCTCGGGCGATGCGGTTCCCGCTCGCGGACTGGATCGACGGGCACGCCGAATGCCGGTACTCGTTCGGCGCGAGCGGCATGGCCGGGGTCGTGCGTCCCCCGACGCCCGGCGCCCGCGAGCTGCGCGCGGCGAGCGAGGACGAGCTGCGCCGACGGCTGGGCGCCCTGGTCGGCGTCGACCCGACCCGCGTGTTCCTCTCGCCCGGCGCGACGGAAGCCAACGCGTGGGTGACGTGGTTCGTCGCGCGGAGGGCCGGCCCCCACGTCCCCCGATGCCGGGTCGCGCTGCCCGAGTACCCTCCCTTGTTCGAAGGCCCGCGGTCGGCCGGGTTTCGCCTCGTGACGCGGCCCACGGACCGGGTCGATCTCGCGGTCGTCTCCCAACCGCGCAATCCCGAGGGCGACCTCTGGAGCCGGGACCGTCTGGCGGAGTTCGCCGAGCGCTCGGGCGCGACGCTGGTCGACGAGACGTTCCGCGAGTTCTCTCGCGTGGGTTCCACGCTGCGGTGGCACCTCCCGCGGGAGTGGGCGACCGGCTCGTTCACCAAGGCCTACGGCGGCGACGACCTCCGGGTCGGATGGGTCGTTGCCCCCGAGGAGGACCGCGCGGAGTTCGCCCGGTTCCACGGGATCGCGGCCAACGAGCTCGCCCGGGCGTCGGTGGCGGGGGCGCTGGCCACCCTCGACGCGCGCGAGCGTCTCCTGAAGGTGGTGCGGACGATCGTCGATCGGAACCGGCGGCTCTGGACGGCGGCCACGCCCGGCGGGCCCCCGCTCTCGGGTCCAGTGGCGTTCGATCGGACCGTCGGTCCGGACGGGGACCGGTTCGCACGGCGCTGCCTGCGCCGCTCGGTGCTGGTCTGCCCCGGGTCGTTCTTCGGGGAGAAGGGCGGCGTCCGCGTCGGTCTGACGCGGACGACGTTCCCCCGCGACCTCGCTCGGTACCGGGCCGTCCGGGACGCGGCGGGCTGATCGGGTCAGCGCTTCGGCGGGAAGTGGGACGGATCGACCGGCCCGGTGTCTACCGGCCCGCTCCGGCGACGGCCGACCGTGACGGGCCGGGTGGGTTCGACCCGCGGCCCGACCGACGCCCCGGCGCACTCCCGGAGGAACGTGGCGGCGAAGCGGACGGCACGGTCCGGGTTGGAGTCCTGCACCAGGAGGAAGCCGCGGGCCAGCTCGGTCAGGACCGCGCGCGCCGGCACCACTTCCCGCAGCTCGTCGAGCGGCTCGGCCGGGGTCGCGCGTCGGGCCGGGTCGGGCCGCATCGGCCCGCCGAGTTGGACGGCCCGCATAAAGGCCGGACCTCCATCGGGCGCGGTCGCGCGGTCGCTCCCCAAGCCTTTAGGCCCCCGGGGCGCGTGACCGGGCCGGTGTTCCCATGAGCCAGAGCTCCCCCCCCTCGGTGCCCCCCGCCGCCCCCGCGTCGCCGCCGAAACGGGGCGTCCTGATCCGGACCCCGATCCCCGGCCCCAAGGCCCGCGACGTGATCGAACGGGACCGGAAGTTCCTGATGACCACGACGAAGACCGCCCCGATCGTCGCCGAGTCCGGCGCGGGCGTCTGGATCACCGATGTCGACGGGAACCGGCTCCTCGACTTCTCGTCCGGGGTCGGGGTCGCGGCGGTCGGTTACGCGCACCCCGACGTCGTGCGCGCGGTGCGCGACCAGGTCGGCCGGTTGAGCCACTTCGCGGGGACCGACTACTACTACGACGTCCAGGTCCGGCTCGCGGAGCGGATCCTTCGGTTCATCCCCGGGGAGTTCGAGAAGAAGGTCTTCTTCACCAACAGCGGGACCGAGAGCGCGGAGGCGGCCCTCAAGATCGCCCGGTGGCACCGGCAGCGCCCGATTACCCTCGGGCTCCTCGGCGCGTTCCACGGCCGGACGATGGGGGCGCTCACGATGACGACCTCGAAGATCGTGCAGCGGGGCCGCTACGACGCGTTCGCGGGCGGAGGCCACCACATCCCGGCGCCGTACTGCTACCGGTGCCCCTACCAGCTGCAGTATCCGAGCTGCGACCTGTACTGCGCTAAGATCCTCAAGGAGCTCTACTTCCAGACCTCGATCCCCCCGGACGACGTCGCCGCGATGATCGTCGAGCCCGTCCTGGGCGAAGGAGGCTACATCGTGCCGCCCCCGGGGTGGCACCGCACGATCAAATCGATCCTGGACGAGCACGGCATCCTGTTCATCGACGACGAGGTCCAGGCCGGGATCGGCCGGACCGGGCGCTGGCTCGCGATCGAGCACCACGGAGTCGTCCCCGACATTGTCACGATGGCGAAGGCGCTCGGGGGCGGACTTCCGCTCGGGGCCGTCGCCTTCCGCGCCGACCTCGACTTCCCCGTCTCCGGCGCCCACTCGAACACCTTCGGCGGCAACTTGGTCGCCGCGGCGGCCTCGCTCGCCACGCTCGAGGTGCTGGAGAAGGATCGGCTGCTGGACAACGCGCGGGTGCAGGGCGCCTACCTGCTCGAGCGCCTCCGGGAGCTCGCCCAGCGCCACGAGGAGATCGGGGACGTCCGGGGACTCGGCCTGATGACGGCGACCGAGTTCGTGCGCGACCGGCGCACGAAGGAACCCCACGTCGTGTTCCGCGACCGCGTCCTCGTCGAGAGCTACAAGCGGGGACTGATCCTGCTCCCGTGCGGCCGCTCGACCCTCCGCTACATCCCGCCGCTCGTCGTGCGGCGCGAGGAGATCGACGAGGGGATCGAGATCCTCGACGCCGCGATCGCCGCGGCGCGCGCGCAGGAATGAAGGTCGGTCGGATCGGCGCGACCGGGGCCCTCGAGCTCGCCGAGCTCCCGACCCCCGAGCCGGGACCGGGCGAGATCGTCGTCGACCTCGCCGCGTGCGGCGTCTGCGGGACGGACCTCGAGAAGCTGCGCGGCCGCTACCAGAGCGGCGGCAAGATCGGGCACGAGCCCGCCGGCCGGGTCCGCGCGATGGGCGCGGGCGTCGACGGGATCGCGGTCGGGGACCGCGTCTTCGTCCACCACCACGTCCCGTGCTACGAGTGCGCGGTGTGCGCCCGCGGCGACCTCACGTTCTGCCCGACGTACCAGAAGACGAACCTCGACCCGGGCGGGTTCGCGGAGGCGTTCCGGGTCCCCGCGGAGAACGTCCGCCGCGGCGCGGTCCTTCGTCTCCATCGATCGATCTCGTGGGAGACCGCGGCCCTGCTCGAGCCGGCCGGCTGTGCGCTCACCGCGATCCGCCGGGTCGGGCTCCCCGCGAACGCGTCCGTCTTCGTCCTGGGGCTGGGACCGGTCGGGCTCCTCTATGCGCGGCTCGTCCGCGCGCTCGGCGCGACCTGGGTCGGAGGGACCGAGATCTCCCCTCTGCGCCGGGCGGCGGCCGAACGAGGGGGGATCGACGCCGCGGTGGACCCGCGCGAGGACGGCGCCGCCGCGGCGGTGGTCGCGCGGGGGACGGACGGTCGCGGGGTCGACCTCGCGGTCGTGGCCACGGGCCACCCGGCGGTCGTCCGGTCGGCGACCGAGCTCGTCCGTCGGGGGGGCACGGTGAACCTGTTCGGCCTCCCGGAGCCGGAGAGCCGGCTCGACGTCGACCTCCAGTCGCTCTACCTGCGCGGGATCCGGATCCTCCCGTCGTACGCCACGACCGAGCCGGACATCGCGGAGGTCCACCATCTCGTGGTCACGGGGCGACTTCGGCTCGACGACCTGGTGAGCCACCGGCTCCCGCTCGAGCAGGTCGCCGACGCGTTCGCGCTCGCGGCCCGGCCTGCGGACTCGGTCAAGGTCGTGGTGACCGGCCCCGCCGCCGGCTAGCTCAGATCTCGGCGTCCGCGCCGACGGTCTGGCCGCGTACCTCGCGGCCGGGACCCACGCGGGCGCGGGGCCCGAGGATCGACGAGGTCACGCGGGCGTCGCGGGCCACGAGGGCGCCTTCCATGAGGACGGAGTCCTCGACATAGGCCCCGGGCTCGACGGTCGCGCCCGGCCCGAGCGTGACGTACTTCCCGAAGGCGGCGCCGTCCGCCCGGGCGCCGTCCATCGAGGCCACGGGTCCGGTGCCACGCGCCCCGGGCGGAACGCCGCCCGGCCCGCCACGGTGGTCGTCGAAGAGAAGGCGCTGGGACCGCAGCAGCCGCTCCGGGGTTCCCGCGTCGTCCCAGTAGCCCGAGAGACGGAACCCGTACACCCCCCGGGGGAGCAGTCCCGGCACGATCGCCTGCTCGAAGCTGACCGCCCGCCCGGGCGGGATCGCGTCGAGGACGGACCGGCTCCAGATCGCGAGCCCGGCGTTGATCCAGTGCGACGGTGCGTCCTTCGGCCCCGGCTTCTCGACGAACCCCGTGATGCGGTCGTCCGGCGCGAGGGCGGCGACCCCGAACGGACGGGTGTCCTCCACGGAGAAGAGCGCCATCGTCCCGATCCCGGCGCGGCCCGCGTGGGCCGCGCGCATCGCCGTGAGGTCGGCGGCAGCGATCACGTCGGAATTGAGCAGGAAGAACGGGTCGCTGATCCCGGCGGAGGCGTTCTTCATGCCGCCTCCGGTGCCCAGCGGCTCCGCCTCGGGCACCGTCCGCACCGGCCAGCGCACCGGATGGGCCCGGACGTATTGATCGATCAGGTCGGCCTTGTACCCGGTCGCGAGGACGACCTCCTCGACGTCCGGCGGGAGCAGGTCGAGCACGTGGTAGAGCATCGGCTTCCCCGCGAGCGGGATCAGCTGCTTCGGCACGGCGTAGGTGACCGGGCGCAGACGGGTCCCGAACCCGCCGATGAGGACGATCGCCTTCATCTGCCGCCCGAGGGGGCCGAGGGTCAAGTCGTTGCCGACCGCGACCTACGCGAGGTGGGGCGCCGACCCCCGCTCGACGGACGCGGCGTAGTCCCGCTCCACGAGCCGTTTGAGCAGGGCGGCGGGGCTGCCCCAGATCGTGACGTGGCGGACGGATCCGGCTCCCGATCCCGGGCCGAGCGCGACCACGACCCCGCGTTCCCGGAACCGGAACGGCGCGAGGGGCCGGCCCTCGACGCGGGCGACCAGGTTCTCGGCCGCGGCGGTGCCCTCGGCCAGGGCGGCGGCCGCGGTCAGCGGGACCGGCGCCCCGGTCGCCGGGTCGGTCAGGTCGATCACGTCGCCCATGGCGAACGCGCCGGGGAATCCCGGGAGCTCGAGGGTCGGTTCGACCTTGATCCGGCCGCCGCGTCCGTGCGGGACCGGTAGAGCCCGCACCGGTGCCGGTGCCTCGAGGCCGGCGCACCAGACCGCGAGGTCGAACGCGAGGACGGATCCGTCCTCGAGCGAGAGGCGGTTCGGTTCGACCTTCGTCACGTTCAGCCCTTCGATCATCGTCACGCCGCGTCGTCGCAGGAGCGCGCGGGCCCGGTCGGCTAACGAGGTCGGGAAGCCGGCGAGGAACGGGAGCGTCCCGGTCAGCAGGAGGACCTGGGGGGCCCGCGCGTCCGCCCCGGTGATCCGGGCCCAGTCCTCGGCGGCGATCTCGGCGGCGACCTCGGTGCCGGTGGAACCGCCGCCCACCACGAGGATGCGGGGGCGGCGACCCGGCGGGAGACCGGCCGATCGCAGCTCCAGCTCGCGGATCGCCTCGGCCAGGCGCTGCGCTTCCCGGAGGCGGTACACCGAGAACGTGTGCTCGGGCGCGCCGGGCACCCCGTAGTACGCCGCGACGTTCCCGAGACCGATCGCCAGCGCTCCGTAGTCGACGCGCCCGCTGTCGAGCTCGACCGCGCGTGCCGCCGGATCGATCGCTTTGACCTCGCCCGGCCGTACGGTCACCGCGCGGTGGTCGAGGACCGGCGCGAGCGGGATGGTCCACGGACCGGGGTCGCCCCGCGCGCGGGCGAGTCGGCCAATCTCGTAGAGCTCCGTGCGGAGCACGTGCACGGGATGCCGGTCGACGAGCACGACCGGCCAGCGGCCCCGAGCGCGACGGGCCACGCGCTGGGCGAACGCGAGCCCGGCATACCCGGCGCCCAGCACGACGACCGGTCGGTCCCGGTCCGGCGGCGGGAGCTCGGCGCTCGTCAAGATCCCCTCGGACGGATCAGGAGATCGCGAGCCGGGGCTTCTCGGGTCGCCGAAGGACGAGCACGAAGACCGCGAGCGCCCAGATCAG
>DATJRX010000078.1:0-5830 GCA_035504395.1 Thermoplasmata archaeon
GATCGGGCCGCCGTGGTACGTCATGAGGGCGTCGACGGAGAGCTTCGCCATCCGCCGCGCCGAGATGAGCGCGGTCGGCGAGTGGTGCGTGAAGTCCGGCACCGTGAGGATCGCCTTCCCTCCCTCCCCGAAGAACAGGTCGCCCGAGAACAGCAGCTTGCGCTCGGGATGGTAGTAGGCGACGTGGCCCGGAGTGTGGCCGGGCGTGTGGTAGGCGATGAGTCCGCCCGCCGCGTCGACGCCGTCCCCGTCCTTCAGCGTCTCGTCGATGACGACCGGCTCGGCGGGCGGCGTTCCGGGGCCGTCGTACGCCGGGTCCCCGGCGATGTAGGCAGCTTCGATCCAGTGCGAGAACGTCTTCGCCTTCGTGTGGGCGGCGAGCGTCTTCAGAGAGCCGACGTGGTCCCGGTGGAGGTGGGTGATCAGGATCTTGCGGATCGCGGTCGGGTCGATCCGGTGCTGCGCCAGGTACTGCTCGATCGCGACGTGCGCTCCGGGGAGACCGGTGTCGATCAGCGTCCACGTCGCGCCGACGTCCTTGAGCAGGTACACATGGGTCGAAAAGTCGGGGCTCGGATCGACGCCTTCCACGAGGTGGACGCCGGGGAGGATCTCGGCCATGGTCGTCGGACCGCCTACGCCCGGGCCCTTTTATCGGTTCGGCGACCCGATCGGAGGGGTATGACCCCCCTCTCGGGTCCGTATTACCAATTTTTATACCCGGAAGTCGCGCCTAGGGGTGATGTCGCGCCGACTGCTTGCCGTAGTGCTGACCGTCCTGGTGATCGTGGCCGCCGCCGCGGTGCTGCTCCCGCACGCCGCGTCCTCGAACGCTTCCGCGCGCCCCGCCGCGGCCGCGACCGTGACCGGATCGAATCCGAGCGCGTACCTCGAGTACGAGCTGACCAACGGCTTCGGGTACTATGCGGGCAACTCCTACTACATCGGGGAGCTCGGATGGGACACCCTGACCTTCTGGGTCTACGACCCATTCGACACCTCGGTGAACTTCACCCTCACCGATCCCAACGCCACCCGGGACGGAGTCGGGAACCCGGCGTTCCACGTCGAGGTCACCCTCAACTCCACCTCCAACGAGTACTACTCGGCGCCCGCGGGCGTCGAGTACACCTTCCCGGACCTCGCTACGGGCGGGACCTGGAACGTGAACTTCTCGGCCCCAGCGGCGGGATCCTACACCGAGAACATCACGCTGCACAAGTACTACGTCGAGGCATCGAGCTCGGTCACGAACGGACAGTCGGCCCTTCCCGGTGAGTCGTACTCGATCTTCTGGTGGGCGTACCTCCAGTCCAACGGCTACTCGCTCTACACGGGCGCGACGAGCGTCAGCGCGGTCGGCCACTATTGGGGCAACGGGACCTGGCAGAACCTGTTCCCGGGCGGCATCGAGTCGCTGACCGTCGGCTCGTGGGGCCAGTGGAGCGCCACGATCCCCGCGAACGCGACCGGCGGAGAGTCGATCGAGATCGAGATATGGGTCACCACGACCGTGGGGGGCGTCGTCGCGGAGAACGAGAGCACGTACGTCTACGTCGACGTCGGGACCCTCTGGCTCTACTCGAACGGGATCACGATCTATCCGGGCGACGGCTGTCTCGGCAACTACTACTATGATATCCCGGTAGGCACCGAGGCCGCCGCGTGCATTGAGGTCGGATCCGACTGGTACGACGAGTTCACCCCGGTCGCCGGCCTTCCGGTCACCATCAGCTACTGGAACGGCACCCAGAACGTCACGCCCGTCGCGGCGCCCAGCTCCGCGACGACCGACGCGTACGGGGATGCGATCGTCCTGTTCAACGCCAGCGCCCCGTTCATCAACTACCTGCAGTCGCCCTACTACGACTCGGTCAACTTCACCGTGACCGTGCCCGGCGCCTACTCCTCGGTGGAACAGTGGACGACCTGGGCCAACCTGACCTGGGTCATCTCGCCGTTCCCGTACGCCTCGGGGATCGTGAACGTCGCGCTCGACCACACCCAGTACTACGACGGGGCGACCGCGACCGTCACCTGGTCGATCGACAGCTCCGACACCGCCGTGACCGGAGCGGTCACCGCGGTCAATTGGTACCTGGAGAACGACTACTACGGTCTCGTCTACGCTTCGGGCACCCTCTCCGGTTCGGCGCAGAGCGGCACGTTCACGTTCCCCATCACCAGCGTGATGGTCGGCCAGTCGATCGTCGTGTACGTGGATGCCGCGAACGCGACCGAAGGCTTCGAGGGGTACGCCTCGGCCGAGGTCGTCACGCCGACGCTCTTGCTGACCCCGTCGAGCGGCTACTTCACCGAGGGCTCCACCGTCTCCGTGACGGCGGTGCTCAGCGGGAGCGCGACACCCCCGGCCGGCACGACGATCTCCTGGACCGCCTACGGCGAGTACGCCGGCGACGAGAACGAAGCGGCCCTTGCGAGCGGCACGGTCGCGAACGGCGGCTCCCTCTCGGTGCCGATCTCCTCGACCTCGCCCCCCCAGTACGTGTGGGTGGACGCCTACGCGTCGGCGGCGGGTCAGGTCCTGGCCGGCAACGAGGTCGAGACGGCGCTCGAGACGGGCTACTCCGTCCTGCTCGGGGTCGGGACCGCGTCCAGCTACACCGACGGGAGCTACCAGCCGGGCCAGACGGTCACCCTGAACTACGAGGTCGTCCCGATCGACGGGACCGCGATGCCGCAGACGTTCAGCTTCGAGCTGTACGCGGAGAGCTTCCCCTACGCGCAGTACATCCAGAACGTCGCCCCCAGCGGGTCGCTCTCCTTCACGATCCCGTCGGACGCGAAGGCGGGCCTGCTGGTCCTCGATCTCGAGGTCGACAGCTCGGGCCTGACCGCCGGCGAGTGCCAGCCGTACGGTGAATGCAGCGCGGTGACCGGGCTCCTGATCAACCCGAGCCCGTCGGTCCTGAGCATGGAGCTCGGGGCCGGCAGCGGCCTCACGGTCGGGTGGGTCATCCTGCTCGTGATCGTGCTGCTGGTCGCGATCGTGCTGTTCGTCGTGCTGCGCCGCCGCGGCGGCTCGAAGGGCCCCTCGAGCTCCGGGATGAATCCCCCGGCGCCCGCCCCTACGACCCCCCCGGCGACCGCGTGGCAGGAACCCCCCTCGCCCGGCGCGAGCGGCTCCCAGCCCCCGCTCCCGCCGCCGACCGGCTCCTCGTGAGCCGGGGGCGGAACCGGGACCAACCCCTTCCTTCTCCTTCTAACGACCCGCGGCGCCCCACGCGCGACCGAGCGCTGTGACCGACCGGGCGACCTCGTCCGCGGACAGGCCGCCGAAATCGAAGATCCCGAGCACCTCGTCGACCCCGGCGTCCGCGAATTGCTGGAGGCCGGTCTCGACCTCGGCCGGGCTCCCCAAGTAGGCGAACCCGGCGTCCTCGAGCGCGCGGGCGGACGCCGCGTGGGGATGCCGGGCGACCTTCTCCTGGTAGAAGGTGCTCTGGGTCGCGAGTCGGGCGTCCAGGTACCGCTGGAACGCAGCTCGGGCCCGGTCGACGTGCTCGCCGGCGTAGATGTGGACCGCAGCGGCGACCTCGCCCGAGCCCCCGGCCGGCCGGTGATCGTGGAACTCCTGGATCTCATCCTTCAGCTCGGCGAGGTCGGCCACGGTCGCGTACGGGATCAATGCGAGGGACGCGCCGCGTCGGGCCACGAACGGGATCGCCTCCCGCCGCTGGGCGGCGACCCAGAGCGGCGGGTGGGGGCGCTGCACCGGACGCACGTTCGTCCGTACGGGGCGCGCCGACCCGACCTCCGCCCGGACCTCCTCTCCCCCAAAGGCGGCGAGCAGGGTCGCGAGGTTCCGGTCGAACCGCTCCCGCTTCACGGCGGGGTCGACCCCGAACCCCTCGAACTCGAGCGGGATGTACCCGCTGCCGACCCCGAGCCTCAGGCGCCCGCCCGAGATCCGGTCGACCATCGCGTACTGTTCGGCGAGGTCGATCGGGTCGTGGAACGGCAGGACGCTGACCATCGATCCGACGGCGATCCGACGGGTGCGCGCCGCGAGGGCGGCGAGGAGGACGGGCGGGGAGGGGCAGACGCCGCCGTCGTGGAAGTGGTGCTCGGCGACCCAGACCGCGTCGAGGCCCGCGGCCTCGGCCGCCTCGCCGAGCCCGAGGACCTCGAGCAATCGGTCCGCGGCCCGGCCTTCCGCGCCCGGCGCCACGTCCACGACCGAGAAGGCGCTGAGTCGCACGACCCGTGGACCCGGGCGGGGTAGAAGGCGTTTGTCGCGCGCCGTTCGGAGCCGCCCGCCGCGAAGGCCCCCGGTGAGAGCTAAGCCGGGAGATCGCCCCGTTCGGGCCGGGGTCGCGTCGATCCGCACAGAGCGACGCCGGTGTCGCGAACCCGTCGCTCCGGGTCCCATCCCGACCGCGATCCGTCCCCGGGGGTCCTCCTCGGGGTTCGTCGATCCGCGCGACCGACGCTCCGCCCATGTCGGCACGAGTTGCCGCCCAGGCCGCGCACCCGAACGCGAGCCGGCCGCGTTGTTCCCCCCTCGCCGGGTTCAGCGCCGTCCCCGGACGGGAACGATCTCTCGCCACTGCTACGGTCGTCTCCGGGACGCGCTCGGGCGGAGGCGTCTCGCCCGGGCCGCCGGGTCGATCCGACGCTCGGAGCGTCCGGCGACCGCCCCTCGAAAGCGGACCCACCCGCTCAGGCGGGGACGATCGCGGGGGCGATCGGTGGTCCCCGCGCGAGCGCGCGCCGGTACCCGAGGAACGAGAGCGCGTGGCCGACCAGGGGGAGGACCATCAGCCACGCGCCGGCGCGCAACGCGCCTTCCTGGTACCGGAGGCCCGCGCGCCAGCCGCCGACCGCTTGACCGAACAGCCCGATGACCGCGAGGACGACCCCGAGGAGGAGGAGCGGTACCCCGAAGAGCGTGGCGACCGGCGCGAGCGCGTAGGCCGACGCGTTGAGCGCGGCGCCCGTCAGGAAGAGCGCGAGACCGCTCACCGCGAGCGCGATCCCGAGGAGGCCCACGAGCGTGAGCAGCGCCGGGGAGGTGAACTCCCGCGAGGACGTGGCCATCTTCCGGAAGCCGGAGAAGTAGAGCAGGAACGAGACCGTCCCGACCCCCGCGGCGAGGACAAGGAGCAGGAGCGCGAGGAACGCGTGCCGGAACAGGGCGGCGATGTTCCAGGCCGAGCCCGGCGAGCTCAGCAGGGCCAGCGCGAGCAGCACCGCTCCCCCGACGAGGAGGGCCTGGGCGACGGACCCCAGGAGCGAAGCATTCCCCAGCGACCGCACTCCCTCCTCTTCCGGCGCGTCCAGGGCCTGAAGGAGCTCGGTCTCCCGGAGCGCACCCATCCCGCGGATGCAGATGTATTCCACGAAGACGATGCCGACGATGAAGAAGCTCACCGGGTACGGTTCGTACCAGCCGATGAAGAGACCGGCCCAGACGGCCGTCACGGCCACGATGATCGAGACCACGATCGCGCTCACCACCCGTCGGGTGAGGCGGACGGCGATCGCGGCCGGCGTGACCATGAGGGCGAAGATGAGCAGGACCCCGATGATCTGGACCGCGATCGAGATCGCCACCGCCAGGAGCAGAAGGAACGCGAGGTTCAGCCCCAGGAGGGGGAGCCCCTTGGCCTCGGCGACGTCCTCGTCGAGCGAGGCGAACAGGAGCGGTCGATAGATGATCGCGACGATGCCGAGCACGACGAGACCGGTCCAGATGGTGAACGTGACGCCGCCGGTGCTGATGCCGAGGATCTCCCCGAACAGGATGGAGTACGCCTCGGTCGCATAGCCCTGGTACAGGCTCAGGAACAGGAGGCCCAACCCCAGC
>DATJRX010000079.1:0-22816 GCA_035504395.1 Thermoplasmata archaeon
AGCACGACGACCGGTCGGTCCCGGTCCGGCGGCGGGAGCTCGGCGCTCGTCAAGATCCCCTCGGACGGATCAGGAGATCGCGAGCCGGGGCTTCTCGGGTCGCCGAAGGACGAGCACGAAGACCGCGAGCGCCCAGATCAGGATCGGGAACACGATCAATCGCTCGATCAGCCCGGGATCGAAGGTCGTGTTGCTCGTCTGCGTCGGCGCGTAGTAGGCGAGCGAGAGCAGGGTCAAGAGCCCGAGCCCGAGCGACGGGGCTCGAAGCGCGGACCACCAGGTCGTCGCCCGCATCCCGACCGAGAGCAGCGCGAGCGCGAGCCCACCGGGCAGGAAGACCAGGAGCGAGACGAGGTCGTGCACCGGCGGGTTGACGTTCTCGGGGAAGCAGCCGACCAGGATCGCGGCGATGCTCGCCACGAGCAAGAGGACGAGGCCGACGGGGCGGAGCGCGCTCCGGGGGAAGGCGCTCCAGAGGAGCAGGATCCCGACGAGGGCCAGGAGGCCGAGGAGGATGATCGAGACGTTGAAGACGTCGTGCCACGGCGAGGTCGCGGTGTTGCCGAGGTCGCTGATGTAGTTGGCAAGGAGGGAGTACCCGGGATAGCCGGCCTGCACGACCCCCATCGCGACGATGAACTGGAGGGTGCCGACGCCGATCAGCACCGCCCCGATGCGCTCGGCGCGGCTCGTTCGACCGAGGACCGGCGCACCCATCAAGACCTCTTTACCGGACCGACGCGTCCCGCGTCCGAACGCCCGTGGGGAGATGAACCCCTAGGTCGGACGCGGGACCGGCCGCGCTCCCCGCCGCGCCGACCGGGGAGGATCGGCCTCACGCGACGTTGATCACGAGCTTTCCTGCGACCTCGTGGCCGAGCGTGGCCGCCTCGGGGAACGGGACGGTCGGCGGTTTCACCGTCCCTTCGCGCTCGTCGGCCGCGACGTACTCCGCGAACGATCCGCTGCCGAGGCCGAAGACCGGGACGACAACCCGGAATCGGGAGTCCGGCTTCCCCACCGCGACCACTTCGCCCGAGAGGTCCAGCCCGCGGATCGCGCGCTTCGGGCGCCGGAGCCCGAACCCGCTCGGGTCCGTCGTCGCGAACCGGCCGAACGGTCGCGGCCGGTCGCGAAGCCGAGGGAGGGAATCGAACCCCCAGGAAACGGATCTGCAGTCCGTCGCATTAACCATTCTGCCACCTCGGCGCGGCGGGGGGCAGGGGACCTCGCCTTAAATGCCTCGGGGCGAGGACGCGCCGTTCAGATCGGTCGGAAGCCCCGGCTCGCCAGCAGGAGCCCGGTCCGGAGCCCGAGGCGCAGCCGGGCTCCCCACGCGAGCGACGCCCCGACCGCGGCGACCCGTCGTCGGCGGATCGCCTCGAGCAGGTCGTCGACCGTCGCGACCGACGGATCGAACTCGGTGAACGCGCGACCGATCTCAAGGACGGCGTGGGCGTCGCTCCCCCCGGTCATCCCGAGCGCCCGGTGCGCGGCGATCGCCTCCGCCCGAAGGTTCGCGATCTCCGAATTGTGGCCGTTCCGAGTCTCGATCGCCGGCACCGCGGCGCTCTCGGCAATCCTCCGACCGACGCCGTGCGACCGCCGGAACGGGTGCGCGAGCACGGCCTCGCCGCCGTGCGACCGGATCCACTCCACGGTCTCGGCGACCGACCGATGGGCCGGCGGCGCCTCGCGAACGCCGTAGGCGAGCACGTGGCCCGAGTGGGTCGACACCTCGACCCCGGGAAGGAACAGGTGCCCGGGGTACCGGTCCCGCAGCGCCGCGAGCTCCGCGTGGCCCCCGACGCTGTTGTGGTCGGTCAGGGCGAATCCCTTGAGACCGGCGTGCGGCAGTCGCGCGACGAACTCCGTCAGCGGCACTCGGGAATCGGGCGAGGCACGCGAGTGCACGTGGAGGTCGATCCGCACGGCATCCGTCATCGGACCCTCGTGCCGCTGGGGAGGACCTTCGCGGGGCGGACGGGGAGCTCGGGTCCGAACGCGACGACCTCGCCGGACGCCGCGTCCAGCCCCCCGAGCCGGACCACGACCGTCGACCCGGGTGCCCACGACCCGGCCACCGAGACGGCCCGGTCTCCGACCTCGACCAGGGTCCGGCCATCGAGCTCGGGCCCCCGAACCCGCGCGACCACGAGCGGGTGGCGGGCGAACTCCTCGTACGAGATCTCGCGGTCGGCCTCGGTCGCGCCCTCGACGAACGCGCCCGGCGGCACGCCGTCGGGCGGCTCGAGCAGGACCGCGCGATCGCCGTCGTCCGCGGCGAGGACCATGCCCTGGGAGGTGATCCGACGGATCGTCCGGGGCGCCAGATTGGAGAGGAAGACGACGGAGCGGCCGACGAGCTCGTCGCTCCGGTAGGACGGACGCAGCCCGGCGACGATCGTCCGCGGCTTCGGCTCCCCGATGTCGACCTCCAGCACGTACAGCTTGTCCGCCGACGGGTGCTCCGTCGCGGCACGGATCCGACCGGATCGGGCCGCGAACGGGGGCCACGGGACCGCGGCGACCGGCGCCGTCGGCCCGCTCGCGGCCACCGGCGCACCGGTCGCCGGGCGCGTCTCGGTCTCCCTCGGGAACAGCGGGCGGATCGGGCCGAGCGCCTGCCCCGGGGGTGGGGAGTCGAGCACGCGGCCCCAGTCGCCCGGACCCGGCGGCTCCGCGAACCCCAGCATCCGGAACACCTCGGCGCTCGAGAACGGCAGCACGGGCGCGAGCCAGGTCGCGAGGGCCTTCACGCGCCAGAGCGCCTCGTACACCACCCGGTCCCGATCGGGGCCCTCGAGGTCCCACGGGCGCGCCTCCTGGAACCGCCGGTTCCCCTCGCGGACCTCCTCGAGCGTGAGGGCGAGGGCTTCCTTCAGCCGGACCGCCTCGTACTCGGCCGTGATCCGTTCGTGCGCGGCCTTCAGGCGCGCGCCGACGCCATCGGGCAGGTCGGGCCGCCAGTCGTCCGGTGGGGAGGGGATGCGGCCCTCGTAGCGGTCCCGAGCGAAGATCAGCGCCCGCTGTACGAGGTTCCCGTACTGGTTCGAGAGGTGCTCGTCGCGGACCTTCTCGAACTCGTCCCAGTCGAGCTCGGTGTCGTGGTTCTGCGGGGCGAGGAGCACCGCGTAGAAGCGGATCACGTCGGGCGGGTAGCGCTCGAGCAGCGACGGGAGGAAGACGTCCTCGGCCCGGGAGCGGGACTTCGAGAGCTTCTCGAGACCGAGGGTCAGCCACTCGTTCGCGGGCACATCGTACGGCAGCTGAAGGCCGCCGACCCCGAGGAGCATCCCGGGCCAGACGATCGTGTGGTGGAACTTGTTGTCCTTCCCCACGAAGTAGTAGTGGCGGACCGGCTCGCCCGGTTCCCAGTAGCGACGCCACGCGTCCGGGTTCCCGGACCGGATCGCCCACTCCTTCGACGCGGAGAGGTAGCCGACCAGCGCCTCGAACCAGACGTAGAGCCGCTTCGAGTCGTAGCCATCGAGCGGGATCGGGACCCCCCATTCGAGGTCCCGGGAGATCGCGGTCGGGTGGAGCCCCTCGGCGAGGAAGTTCTGCGCGACCGCCAGGACCCCGGGCCGCCAGTGCCCGCCGACCGCGGCCAGGTACTCGGCGAGCTTCGGCTGGAGCCGATCGAGCTCGAGGTAGAAGTGCTCCGAGGGACGGAACTCCGCCGGGGTCCCGTCGATCGCGCAGCGGGGCGCCCCCAGCTGCTGGGGTTCGAGCGGGCGTCCGCAGTGGTCGCACTCGTCCCCCCGGGCGTGCTCGTAGCCGCAGTGCGGGCACGTTCCCTCGAGGTACCGGTCCGGCAGGAACCGCCGGTGCTTCGGGCAGAACGGAAGGGTCTCGGTGCGCCGACGGACGTAGCCCTGCTCGAGCAGCGCGAGGAACACCTCGCCGGCCGTCCGCTCGTGGAGGACCGTGTGCGTGGTCGTGAAGACGTCGAACGAGACGCCGAGGCGCTCGAGGCAGCTCCGGTTGACCTCGTGGAACCGCTGCGAGACCTCGGCCGGCGGTCGCCCCTCCCGCTCGGCCGCCACGAGGATCGGGGTCCCGTGCATGTCGGACCCCGACACCATCAGCACCTCGTCGCCGCGGAGCCGGTGGAACCGGGCGAACTGGTCGGCCGGGACGTAGGTGCTGGCGAGATGACCGATGTGCTGGGGGCCGTTCGCGTACGGCCAGGAGACCCCCAGGAAGACGCGCGCCATCGTACCCTCCGTCCCAATCGAGCGGGCAGGGCACCTTAGATTTTTGCCGTGGTGTTCCCCGCCCTCCCCGGGCCTCCTTTATCCCTCGACCCCTCTCCCGCCCGCGTGCCCGACCCCGACGAACCGATGCGTCGTCCGTCGGTCCCCGAGGCGGACCGGGAGATCGGGGTCCGGCACCCGGTGCTGACGCACGGGTTCGTCGCGCTGGTCGACTACATGGGGAACGACGCGGCGATCGTCCAGGCCGCGCGGGTGTCGTACGGGCCCGGGACGAAGACGGTCCGCGACGATCGCGGGCTCATCCGCTACCTGATGCGCCACCACCACACCACGCCGTTCGAGATGGTGGAGTTCAAGTTCCTCGTTCGGCTCCCGATCTTCGTCGCGCGGCAGTGGGTCCGGCACCGCACCGCCTCGCTGAACGAGGCCTCGGCCCGCTACTCGGTCGTGCCGGACGAGTACGAGATCCCGCCGGTCGAGGAAGTCCGGCACCAGTCGAAGGTCAATCGGCAGGGCCGCGGCGACCCGCTGCCCGCCGACGTCGTCGAGCGGTTCCGGGCCGACCTCGAGCGCGTCTCGAAGGACGCCTACGCCGCGTACTCGCAGGCCCTCGATGCCGGCGTCGCCCGCGAGACCGCCCGGCTCCTGCTGCCGGTCGCGTACTACACGCAGTGGTACTGGAAGATCAATCTCCACAACCTCTTCCATTTCCTCTCGCTGCGCCTCGACGCCCACGCCCAGGAAGAGATCCGGCTCTACGCCGCGGAAATCGACCGCCTCGCGCGCCTCGTCGCGCCGGTCGCCTTCGAGGCGTTCGACGACTTCCAGGTGGACGGCCTCGCCCTCGGCCGCTCGGAGCAGCGCGCGGTCCGCGCGCTCCTCGACGGCCGGAGCCCCGAGGAGGCCTGTCGGGTCGCGGGCCTCCCCCTGACCCGGGAGGACGGGCGCCCGATGACCGCGGGTGAGGGCGTCGAGTTCCTGCAGAAGCTCGAGCGCGTCCGCCACCTCGCCTAGCGGCCAACCGTATACGGCGGCCCGAGGTAGGGGGCCATGGCCGCGGCGTCCGCGCACGGGATCTTCTTGGACAACCGAACGCTTCCCCTCGACGGCCGGGCGACCTCCTCGGTGATCGATCCGGCCAACGGCTCGGTCGTCGCCACCGTCGCCCGCTCGACCGCGGCCGACGCCGCCGCGGCAATGGACTCCGCCGCGCGGGCCCAGCCGGCCTGGGAGGCGATCGGGGCCGCCACCCGCGGGAAGATCCTCCTCCGCGCCGCCGAGCGCCTGCGGGCCCGGTCGGAGGAGCTCGCGCTCCTGATGACCCGCGAGATGGGCAAGGTGCTCTACGAGAGCCGCTCGGAGGTGGTCGGCGCGATCGACAACCTCGAGTACTACCCGGCGTTCGCGCGGACCCTCTCGGGCGACGAGGTGGCGGGCCTGCCCGTCGGGCAGTCCCAGCGGTTGATCTGGCTCCCGCGCGGGGTCGTCGTCGCGATCACGCCCTGGAACTTCCCGGCGGCGACGGTGACCCGGAAGATCGCCCCGGCGCTGGTCGGCGGGAACACGATGGTCCTCAAGCCGTCGAGCGCCACGCCGCTCTCCTCGCTCCTCCTCGCCGAGACGCTCCGGGACGCCGGCCTTCCCCCGGGGGTCCTCAACGTGCTGCCCGGGCCGGGCAGCGAGCTCGGCCCGGCGCTCCTGCGCCACCCGGCCTGCTCCACGGTCACCCTCACCGGCTCGACCGAGAGCGGGATCGAGGTCCTGAAGCTCGCAGCCCCGCACGTCGTGAAGTGCCTGCTCGAGCTCGGCGGGAAGGCGCCGGTCCTCGTGTGGAAGGACGCGGACCTCGACTGGGCCGCGCGAGCGACCGTGTGGGCGCGCTACTGGAACGCCGGCCAGGCGTGCATCGCGGTGGAGCGCGCGTACGTCGAGACGTCGATCGCCGATCGCTTCACGGCCAAGGTCGCCGCGCTGGCCTCCGCGCTGCGCGTGGGACCCGGCACGCGACCCGGCGTCGACATGGGCCCGCTCTACGCGCGCAGCGCCCGCGACGCGGTCGCGACCGATGTCGAGACCGCCGTGCACGACGGCGCGAAGATCGTGACGGGGGGCCCGGCGCCCAAGGACGGACCGCTCGCGGCGGGGGCGTTCTACCTTCCGACGGTCCTCTCGGGCGTCGAGGAGTCGAACCCGGTCGCGCAGGAGGAGGTCTTCGGACCGGTGCTCCCCCTGCTGACCTACGACGACTGGGACGACGCGATCCGCCGCGCGAACGCGAGCCGCTACGGGCTCTCGAGCTACGTCTTCACGCGCGACGTCTCGCTCGCGGAGAAGGCCGCGCAGCAGCTGAAGATCGGGGAGACGTACGTGAACCGCGTCGGCCCCGAGAACCCGCAGGGCTACCACGCCGGCTTCCGGCAGAGCGGCCTCGGCGGAGAGGGCACGGTCTGGGGCGTCCGCGACTACCTGCAGCTCAAGAGCGTCTACGTCGACTGGAAGGAGCCGCACTCCGCGGACTACTTCGCCCCGTACCCCGACTGATCGCGGGGGCGGACAACCCGACGTGCAGGTCGGTCACGTTCGTCCCCGTCGGTCCGGTCCGGACGAGCGCCCCCAGGCGGACGAGCGCGTCGTAGGCCGCGTGCCGCCGCAGGACCCGCTCGAGATCGATCCCGACCTCGCGGGCCCGCCGGGCGGTGTGGTCGTCGACCCAGCCGCCCGCGGCGTCCGTCGGTCCGTCGATCCCGTCGGTGCCGATCGAGAGGACGAGGCTCCGCGCCCGGCCCTCGATCGGCCGCGCGGCCGCGAGGGCGAACTCCTGGTTGCGGCCGCCGCGGCCGGGACGGGGGCCGAGGGTCACCGTCGTCTCGCCGCCCCCGATGCACGCGGATCGGCCCGCACGCTTACGGGATGAGTTGAGCTGCCGGGCGAAGCGCTCGGCCGCGGGCCGCGTCTCCCCCACGATCGGGCGCGCGAGGATCCGGACCCGGTATCCCCGCTCGCGCGCGGCGGCGGCCGCGGCGGCGACCGCGGTCCGGTTCGTCGCGGCGAGGGCGAACGGTACGCCCCGGAACGTCGGATCCCCCGGCTTGGGGGTCTCGGGATGCCGCCCCCGCGCGCCGTCCCGCACCCACCGCACCACGCCGGCGGGCAGGGCGCGCCCGAGCGCGTAGCGGCGGATCACGGCCTCCGCTCGAGCGAAGGTCGTGGGGTCCGGCACGGTCGGGCCGGACGCGATGTTCTCCGGCGCGTCCCCGACCACGTCGCTGATCGCAATCGTCGCCCGTCGGCGGGCGACCGTCGCCTGGAGCAACCGGCCCCCCTTGATCTCGGACAGATGTCGGCGGAGCGCGTTCATCTCGCCGATCGGGGCGCCCGACGCGAGCAGCACCTCCGTGGCGCGCGCGACCTCCCCGAGCGAGAGCGGCGCCTCCGGGCTCTCGGCGACCGCGGATCCGCCGCCCGAGATGAGGAAGAGAACCGCGTCGTCCGGCCGGGTGCTCCGAACGTGCGCGAGGAGCGCACGGCCGGCCGCGAGGCTCTCGGGGCCGGGCACCGGGTGCCGGCCGTACCGGACCGGCAGGTCACAGCGGGGGCCCGGGTACCCGCGCGGCGTCACGACCAGGCCGTCGAGCTCCCGACCTCCGATCCGGGCCGCCGCGTCGGCCATCGCCCCGGCGGCCTTCCCGATCGCCAGGACATGCAGGCGCGCGTCGCGCGGGACCGGAAGGAACGTCCGACCGACCCGAAAGCCTCCGGGCCGACGGCGAAACCACCGCGCGACCGACCGGGCGGGATCCGCGGATCGGATGCCGGCCCGCGCGATCGCGAGCGCGTCAGACTCGAGGGTCATCGCCGTCGTCGAGGGTGAACCCGGGCCGCGGGGCGAACGCCCGCGCGTCGAGCGTCATGCGCGACGGCAGCGCGGGCTGGAGGCGTTCGAGCGCCCGGTCCGAACCGTCGCCCTCCGCGAGGAGCTCGGCGAGCCGGCGCGCGATCCCGCCCGCCCGCATCACCCCGAAGCCGTTGAACCCCGTGAGCGCGATCAGGCCGTCGGAGTCCGGGATCGGCCCGACGAACGGGCGACGGTCCGGGGTCGACGTGCACACGCCCGCCCACGCTCGGACGAGCTCGGCGTCCGACCACCCCGGGAGCCGGCGCGCGAACGTCTCGGCGAGGTGGCCGACGAACGCGTCGTCCGCCCCGGTCCGGAACGTCTCGGGGTCGACCTCGCGGAGCTCGGTCCCGTCGCCGGCGAGGATCCTCCCGTTCGCCTCCGGCCGCGCGTAGACGTCGAGGTCGAGGTCGTGGACCGACGGGAATAGTGCGGGACCCGACGGAGGGCGGAGGACGGCCGCCTGGGTCCGGTACGGCGCGAGGGGGAGGGGATGGCCGAGGTCGGCGAGGATCCGCTTCGACCAGGCTCCGGCGGCGACGACGAGCCGACGCAGCCGGAGGACGCGACCGCCCGTCGCGAGCTGCCACCGGTCGCCCTCGAACGCGAGACGGTCCATCGGGGTCCCGAGGAGGACCTCGACCCCGGAGGCCCGGGCGCCCTCCGCGTAGATCTCGCCCATCGTGCTCGGCGTCACGATCGCGTCGGTCGGGCTAAAGACGGCCCGCGGCCCGTCGTCGAACCGGCCCCACGGCACCCGCTCCGCGAGCGCGTTCCCGGCGAGCTCGGTCACCTCGACCCCCCACGCCTTGAGCCGCTCGACCGAGGACGCGAGCCCGCGGACCGCGGGTTCGCCGCGGCCCCAGCGGACGAAACCGTTCACGGCGTAGGCGGTCGGGTCCCACCGCGCGCTGAGGGCGGCGTACTGGGCCATCGACTCGCGGGTCACCTCGACGTCCCAGCGGCTCCAGAGCTGCTCGGTGACGATCCCGGCGGCCCGACCGGTCGCGCCCGCGCCGGGCGTGCGCGGGTCGAAGAGCACGACCGGTCCGACCCTGCGCTCGGCGAGGTGGTAGGCGAGCGCGCAGCCGGCGATCCCGGCGCCGAGGATCCCGATCTCCGCCGCCTCGGGCACGGCGCCGGGAGGGGCGCGCGGTTAATACTCCGGCTTCGCGCGCTGGTAGGCGTTCCTAAGCGCCTGCGTGTCGACGTGGGTGTAGATCTGCGTCGTCGCCACGGAGGCGTGGCCGAGGAGCTTCTGGATGTAGCGGATGTCGCACCCCCGCGAGAGCAGCGCGGTCGCGAGGGTGTGCCGCAGCATGTGCGGCGTCACCCGCCGCGGGATCTGGGCGATGACCGCGGCGCGCCGCACGACCCGCTCGACGGTCACGGGCCCGACCGAGAAGAGCCGGCGATCGGGGGTCGAACCGGGCGGGCGCCCGGCGAGGTAGCGGTCGATCGCGGCCCGCGACCGGTCCTCGAGGATCACCTCGCGGTCCTTGTCGCCCTTCCCGCTGCGCACGTGCAGGATGTTCCGCTCGAACTCGATGTCCTCGAGCTGGAGGTGGCAGACCTCGCTCACCCGAAGCCCGGCGAAGGCCAGCACGTGCACGATCGCGCTGTCGCGCGGCGACTCCTTCACCGCGTCGAGCAGGCGGTGCATCTCCTCCTCGGAGAGGTACCGGGGGAGCCGCTCGGGCCGGCGCGGCGGCTCGAGCTGGTCGGCGACCCCGAGACCGAAGCTGCGGAACAGGCAGGTGAGACCCCGCACGGTGGTGTACACCGAGTTCTTCGAGTAGTGGCGCTGGAGGACGAGGTATTCGCGGTACGACTCGAGGTCCCGCAGCGTGACCTCGTCGAGCGGCTTGTGCGCGTAGGTCAGGAACGTCCGGGCGATGTGCCCGTACTGCTTCACCGTGCACGGGCTCCGCTCCTGCGCCTGCAGCATGCGCTGGAACCGTCCCACCAGCTCGACCGTGCTGTACGGGGCCGCCTCCGCCCCGTGTTCCGGGGCCGCGGGGGTCGGAGCGACGCGCGGGAGCCGGGTCGACGCCATCGAACGGGCTCTGGCCGAGGTTCGGCTAATAATCGTATGCGCGCAGAGGAACCCGGGGTTCGCATCCGGGCTCAAATAGAGCGCCCGGGTTCGCTCGAGACGTGCGCTGCGCCTCCTGCGCCGCCGCGGCGGTGGTCGACCAGCCGTACCGGGGCCGCGACCTGTGCGCGCTCCACTTCCAGCGCTCGGTCGAGGAGCGGTTCCGCCTCGAGATGCGCCGCCAGCTCCCCCGCCGACGCTCGGGAACGATCGCGGTCGCGCTCTCCGGCGGAAAGGACTCCGCGGTCGCGCTCGCCCTCGCGCACGCCTACCTCGCCCCGATCCCGGGCCTCCGTCTGATCGCGATCAGCGTCGACGAGGGGATCGGCGGCTACCGACCGGCGACGCTCCGGGCGGCCGCGGAGCTCACGGGCCGGCTCGGGGTCGAGCACGCGATCGTCCGGGCCGAGGCGGAGATCGGCACGACGACCGATCGGGCCGCCGACCGGTTGCCCGGCACCGTGCCGTGCGCCTTCTGCGGGGTATGGCGCCGCCGTCTCCTGAACCGGGCGGCCCGGGACGCGGGGGCGCGCGCGCTCG
The DNA here is from genome assembly GCA_035504395.1 of Thermoplasmata archaeon. Taxonomy (GTDB): domain Archaea; phylum Thermoplasmatota; class Thermoplasmata; order Lutacidiplasmatales; family UBA184; genus Lutacidiplasma. Next base: position 10,751 of record DATJRX010000079.1, read on the forward strand.
TGGTCGGGTTCAACCTCGACGATCTCGCGCAGACGGTACTGATGAACCTGGTCCGCGGCGACCTCGATCGCCTCGTCCGGATGTCCCCGCATCGGATCGCCCAACCGGGCCTCGTGCCCCGGATCGCCCCCCTCGCCGGGGTCCCGGAGCGAGAGGTCTACCTCTACGCGCGGCTGCGCGGGCTCCCGTTCGACCACGGCGAGTGCCCGCACGCCGGCCGCGCGGCCCGCAACCGGTTCCGGGAGATCGTCTGGCAGCTCGAGGAGGACCAGCCCGGCACGCGCCAGTCGCTCCTTCGGGTCCACGACCGGCTCGTCGAGCGCTGGCTCGCGACCGACGGGCTCGGATCGCCGGGCCGGTGTCGCTCCTGCGGCGACCCGGCGACGGGCGACCTCTGCCGGGCCTGCGAGTTCCTGCGGATGGGCGCCGAGCCGGTACCGGCGGGAGGGTCGTGACCGGCCCGTCGCCGCCCGCGTTCGATCCGGGGAGCGATCCGCGCGCGTCGGTCCAGCGCCGGGTCTTCGTGGTCGGCGCCGGGATCATGGGGAGCGGGATCGCGGCCCAGTGCGCCCTCGCCGGCTACCCGGTCACGCTCGAGGACATCTCCGAGGAGCTCGCGCGGCGCGGCTTCGCCAACGCAACGCGCGCGCTCGACCACGCGACGGCCCGCCGGACGATCGGCCCGGGGGAGCGGGAGGCGGCGCTGGCCCGCATCGACGTCGCGATCGGGCTGCGGCGGGCGGACTCCGCCGAGATCGTGATCGAGGCGGCGCCGGAGGACCTCGCGCTCAAGCGGAAGGTCTTCCACGAGGTCGAGGAGGCCGCCCGGCCGGACGCGCTCCTCGCCTCCAACACCTCCTCGCTCCCGATCACGCAGATCGGGGCGGAGCTGAAGGACCCCGGCCGGCTCGTCGGGATCCACTTCTTCAATCCGGTCCTTCAGATGCCGCTGGTCGAGGTGATCCCCGGCCACACGACCCGACCGGACGTCCTCGAGGCGGCGCGCGCGTTCGCGGTCAGCCTCGGGAAGACCGTCGTCGCGTCCCGGGACACGCCCGGCTTCGTCACGACCCGGGCCCTTGCCGTCGAGCTCAACGAGGCGGCCTGGATGCTCTACGAGGGCGTCGCGAGCAAGGAGGACATCGACGCCGCGTATCGGCTCGGGTTCCACCACCCGATGGGGCCGTTCCAGCTCGCGGACCTGGTCGGCATCGACACCGCGCTCGCGATCCTCGACGTCCTCTGGGACGGTTTCCATGACCCGCGGTTCCGGGCGTGCCCCCTCTGGCGCACGATGGTCGCCGCGAAGCAGCTGGGGCGGAAGAGCGGGGAGGGGTTCTACGTCTATCCGCCGAAGGAGCCCGCGGCATGAGCGCCGCCGACGGGATCTACGACCTCGTCATCCTGATCCTCGTCGCGCTGACCCCGGCGCTGGTCTACCTCAGCTGGGTCCGCCGGACCGAGCGGTTCGCCCACGGCGACTGGGGTTCGATCCTCCGGGCGTTCGCCTACGGTGCCTTCTTCGCGACGGTCGTGGCCGCGATCCTCGAGCTCGTGCTCGTCAGCGTCGGGACCAGCGTCTCGGGCGACTTCGCGGGGCCCGAGTTCGTGTTCCTGAACGGGAACTCGACCGCCGGGGCGTTCTTCCTGGTCCTGGTGATCGCCCCGTTCGTCGAGGAGGCGCTCAAGGGCTCGGGGGTCTACGTCTTCCGCGACCGGCTCCGATCGGTCGCCGACGGCCCGGTCTTCGGGGCGTCGGTCGGGCTCGGCTTCGGTTTCTTCGAGACGTTCCTCTACGGCCTCTCGGCGTTCCTCATCGGCGGGCTCGTGGCCGGGATCGCCCTGATCCTCGTCCGCAGCCTCTCGAGCGTGCTCCTCCACGGGAGCTCGACCGGGATGTTCGGCTACGGCTACGCCCGCAGCCGCTTCGGGGTCCCCGGGCCCGGCACGGGTTCGTACTATCTCGTGGCGGTCGCGATGCACTCCGGCTTCAACGCCCTCGCCTCGCTGGCCGCGATCGTCGCGCTCGTCGGGCTCACGGGCGTCGGCGCGACGCTCGCCTCGTACGTCGCGCTGCTCGCGGCGATCGCGTTCGCGTTCGCCGCGATCGAGCACGTGCGGCACGTGATCGCGGCGTCCGAGTACCCGGCGCTGCTCCCCGGTTCGAACCGTATGCGGCCGATCCGGCCCCGATGACGCGGCGGGATCAGGTGCCCGCAGGGGGATCGGCGCGCCGCTTCCAGTCCGACTCACCGATGTCGCGGTACACCGTCGACGCGTCCTCCGACGCCGGGGCCTCGCCCCCCTGCCCCACGTCGCGGATCCGGGCCTTCTTCATCAGCCAGTAGTGGATCCGCCAGGTCTTGCCGCGCGAGACGGTGGCGTCCTCCTCCTCGCTCGTCAGTAGGCCCTCCTCCTCGAGCTGGTAGAACCGGTCGCGGTCCTCGCTGGAGAGCTTGTTGTCGAGGACCGTGTCGTCGAGCCCGAAGTAGCCGAGCACCATCCGCGCGGTCGTCCGGGCCTCGGCCGGCGGCATCTTGCCGCGGGCGACCAGCGTCCGTTCGATCGCCCGGGTCAGCTCGGCCTCCGTGATCGACGCCATGGGTCCGCCCGGGGCACGTCGCGGCGGGGTAAATAGAGGAGCGCGGACCGACGGGCGCGCGGCGTGACGTTTAACCCGCGACGGGGCTCGCCCGCCCGTGCCGGACCCCCCGACCTTCGCCCCGAACGACGCGGCGATCGCCGTCGCGCGGCGCGCCACGGGCCGGGGGCTCTGTCCCGAGTGCTTCGGCCGGCTCTTCGGCCGCTTGGGGCACGGCCTGACCAATCCGGAACGGGCCGGGCGGATGGCGGAGGCCGCCCACGTTCCGGTCCCCCTCGCCGGCGCCGGCTGCCCGGTGTGCGGCGATGCGTTCGCCCGGCTCGAGGTCTGGGTCGACCGGTGCCGGCGCGCCGCCGAGGGGTACGAGTGGCACCGGTTCACGTGCGGATCGCGCTGGGACCCGGAGCGGCTGGCCGCCGAGGAGGCGCTGTGGCTCGAGCTCGGGACCGAATGGGGCGAGAGCCTCCGGTCGGCGTTCAACCGGGAGCTCGGGAAGCGGCTCGAGGCGCGGACGGGAGCGGCCGGAGGACCCGATCGTCCGGACCTCGTGTTCCTGGCCGACCTCCCCGTGGGGCGGGTGGAGACGACCGTCCTCCCGCTGACGGTCAAGGGGCGCTACCGCAAGCTGGACCGGACGATCCCCCAGACGCACTGGCCCTGCCGGCGCTGCCGGGGCCGCGGATGCGACACGTGCGGGGGCACCGGGAAGACCTACCGCGAGAGCGTGGAGGAGTTCGTCGCGGCGCCCCTCCTCGCGGCCACGGGCGGGGAGGCGAGCCGGTTCCACGGAATGGGCCGAGAGGACATTGACGCCCGGATGCTCGGGCGCGGCCGCCCGTTCGTCCTCGAGATCCTTCGACCCCGGGTCCGGACGGTCGACCTCGCGGCGATCGGCCCCGAGATCGCCCGCGCGTCCCAGGGACGGGTCGAGGTCGACGGCCTCGCCCCCGCCGACCCCGCCGAGATCGTCCGCGTCAAGGAGGCGGCCCCCGAGAAGAGCTACCGTGTCGGCGTGGTCGGTATGGCCCCCGTGGCAAAGGTTAATGAGGCTCTCGACCTCGCACTCGCCCGAGCGATCGCCCAGCGCACGCCCACCCGCGTCGCCCACCGTCGAGCCGACCGCGTCCGGACGCGTCGGATCGTCGCGGCCCGGCTCGTGGACGCCGCCGAGGGGCGGTTCACGCTCGACCTCAGGACCGAAGCGGGAACGTACGTCAAGGAGTGGGTGGAAGGCGATGGAGGGCGCACGGATCCGAACCTCGCCGCCCTCCTCGGGGTCCCGCTGAAGGTCGAGTTCTTGGACGTGTTGGAGATCCACGATCAGGAGGTCGCGTAGATGGTCAAGAGCTCGAAGGGGTTCCGCTCCCGTTCCCGCGGAACGTTCACCAAGAAGGCCCGCGAGCGCGGGCTCCCGCCGGTGACCCGGTTCCTCCGGGAGTTCGCCATCGGCCAGAAGGTCATGGTCCGCATCGAGGCGTCGGACCCCCACGGGCAGCCCCATCCCCGCTACCAGGGTCGCGTCTGCACGGTCGTCGCGAAGTCCGGCCGGGCCTATCGCATCGAGTTCCTGGACGGCGGGAAGCGCAAGGAGCTGATCGCGACGCCGATCCACCTTCTTCCGGCCAGCGAGACGCGGGGGGCCGATGCCTGATCCCGTCCCGCTCGCCCGCGTCAAGGACCTGCTCACCGACGAGGCGACCCACCGGACCCTCCCCCGCGAGGCGGCGCTCGCGCTGCAGCACGCCGAGCAGTTCGCCCGGCTGCCGTCCGAGCAGACCGACAAGCTGATCGCGGAGCTGAAGACGCTCCCGTTCGTCGACACCTCGGTCGCGGTCAAGGTCGCCGACTTCCTCCCGCAGTATCCCGAGGAGATCCGCCTCCTGTTCGCGAAGGAGCGGCTCGTGCTCGACGAGGCGCAGGTGACGCGCCTCCTCGAGATCGTCGCGCAGTACCGATGAGCCGAGGAGGGACCCGTGGAGAATTACGCGTACATCCTCGATTACCTGCCGAACGGCCGGCAGACGGAGCGCGGGTTCCACCGCGAGCCGCTCGCGCTCGCCATCGGTGAGGACGAGCTCAAGCTGTTCGAGCTCGTGCCCCGTGCGGGGGCGAAGCTCGTCGCCGGGGGCCGGATCCCGCTGGTCCCGATCGACAACGTCCCGCCGCCGATCGACCACGTCCGGCGGCGCATCGGCTACGACGAGCTCACGGTCTCGGGCCGCTCCGAGCTGCCGGTGACGCTCGAGAAGATCGTCCGCGCGAACGCGCCGAAGTACCTCCGGTTCTTCAACGAGTCGCCGGCCGTCTCGCGGCGCTTCCATCTGCTCGAGCTGCTTCCCGGCATCGGGAAGAAGACGATGCAGCAGATCGTCGACGAGCGCCGGCGCCAGCCGTTCTCGAGCTTCGAGGACCTCGAGGCGCGACTCCACGTGAAGGCGCCCGAGCGCCTGATCGTCGGCCGCATCGAGCAGGAGCTCAGCGGTGTCGAGGACAAGTACCGGCTCTTCGTCGCCCCGTAGCGCCGGGGTCGGGCCCCGGTACGCGGTGCCGGAATCGCCCGCGGAGATCCGCGACGCCCTGCGGACGCTCGGCGTGCGGCCCGCGCGCCGGTGGGGGCAGTCGTTCCTCGCGGATCCGTTCGTCGCGGACGCCGAGGCCGCCCTGGTGGAGCCGACGCCCGACGCGCCGGTGCTGGAGATCGGCGGCGGGCTCGGGATCCTCACCGCCGCGCTCGTTCGGCGGGGGGTCGCGCCGCTCGCGGTCGTCGAGCAGAATCCCCGGCTCGCGGCCCATCTGCGCGCGACCTTCGCGGACCGCGTCACAGTGATCGAGGGCGACGCGCTCGCGGTGCCGTTCGAGGGGTACGCGACCGTGGTCGGCAACCTGCCGTACTCGGTCGCCACCCCGATCCTCCTGCGGGGGTTCGCGGCCCGGATCCCGCGGATCGTCTTTCTGCTGCAACGCGAGGTGGCGGAGCGCCTCGCCGCCGGCCCCGGGAGCCGCGCGTACGGCCGGCTCTCGATCGTCTCGCGCCTCTACGGCGAGGTCGAGCTCTTCCGGGCGGTCGGCCGGGAGAGCTTCGAGCCGCCGCCCGAGGTCGAGAGTCGTCTGGGCGTGCATCGGGCGCGATCGGGGCCGCTGCCGGTGCCGTCGGTCCCGACCTTCGAGCACGCCGTGCGCACGCTCTTCGGATCCCGCCGCAAGCAGCTCGGGAACCTGATGCCCCGGCTCGCCGGATCGGGGGACGCGCCCGAGCGCCTCGCGCGCCGGGCGGACTGGCCGCAGGACTGGGCACGGCGGCGCCCGGAGGAGCTCCCGCCCGAGGCGTTCTTCCGGCTCGCCTCGGTGTTGGCCGAGGCGACGGATCCGCCGTCGGAGCCGATCCGCACGAATCGACGACCGTAAGGTGGCCCGCGCCTCCCCCGGTGCGGTCCCCCGATGCACGCCGGATCCTCCCTGGTCGAGCTGCCGGGCAGCCAGCGCTTCCCGAGCCGGGGGGCCCGCCGGCTCGGCGTGGCCAGTCCGGATGCGGAGATCGACGTCACCGTGCTGCTCCGCCGGCCGAGCACGGTGCGCCCGCCTCCCACCCTCGAGGAGCTGGCCGCCGTGGCCTACGGTGCGCGCCCGCGGCTCTCCCGAGAGGAGTTCGGCGCGCGCCACGGGGCGGATCCCGACGACGTGCACCGGCTGCGCGAGTTCGCGCATGCGCGGGGCCTGAGGCTGAGCCACTCGCACCGGCCGGCGCGCGCCGTCCACCTCGCCGGTCGGACGGCCGACGTCGCCCGGGCGTTCGGCACCTCGCTCTTCCGCTACGTAACGCCCTCCGGCTCCTACCGGGGACGCGAGGGTCCGCTGCTGGTCCCCGCCTCGCTTCGGGACGTGGTCGTCGGCGTCTTCGGCCTCGACGATCGGCCCCAGGCCCGACCGTCGGTGCGCCCGCGTCCGGACCGGGCCGCGGCGCTGCCCGCGTACGCTCCGCCGCAGGTCGCGGCGGCCTACCAGTTCCCGGAGGGCTCGACCGGCACGGGCCAGTGCATCGGTCTGATCGAGCTGGGCGGCGGGTACCAGGCGTCCGACCTCGCGACGTACTTCCCCTCGCTAGGGCTCGCCGTGCCGTCGGTGAGCGCGGTCTCGGTGGACGGGGCCGCGAACGCGCCGACCGGGAACCCGAGCGGCCCCGATGCCGAGGTGACCCTCGACGTCGAGATCGCCGGGTCGGTCGCCAACGGCGCGCGGATCGCCGTCTACTTCGCCCCGAACACCGACCAGGGATTCCTGGACGCGGTGCTGACCGCCCTCCACGACGAGACGAACCACCCCGACGTCCTCTCGATCAGCTGGGGCGGGCCGGAAGCGACGTGGACCGCCCAGACCCGGACCGCCCTCGCGTCGGCGCTCGAGGACGCCGCGACCCTCGGCGTCTCGGTGACCGTCGCCGCCGGCGACAGCGGGGCGACCGACGGGAGCGCGACCGGTGCGCTCGAGGTCGACTTCCCCGCCTCGGCCCCGGGCGCGATCGGCTGCGGCGGCACGACGCTCACGATCGTCGACTCCGCCCTCGGGTCCGAGACGACGTGGAACGAGCTCGCCCGGGGGGAAGGCGCGACCGGCGGAGGCGTCAGCGAGTCGTTCCCCCTCCCCAGCTTCCAGTCCGGCGCCCACGTGCCCGCCGCCCCGAACGGGTTCGTCGGCCGGGGCGTCCCGGACGTCGCGGGCGATGCCGACCCGGTGTCGGGCTACTCCGTCTACGTCGACGGCCGACCGCTCGTGCTGGGCGGTACGAGCGCGGTCGCCCCGCTGTGGGCGGCCCTGATCGCCCGCTGGAACCAGCTCCTGGGTACGCCGCTCGGGTTCGTGACCCCGGAGCTGTACGGCGCCGCGGCGGCGTTCCACGACATCACGATCGGGGGCAACGGCGGGTACTCGGCGGGGCCGGGCTGGGACCCGTGCACGGGGCTGGGGACGCCGAACGGCACCGCGCTGCTGGCCGCCCTGCGGGCCGGGGCGACCCCCGGGAGGTGACGCCCGTGTCGGCGGAACCGGTCCGGTCCGCGGTCCGCGTCCGCGTCGTCGACTCGCACACGGAAGGGGAACCGACGCGCGTCGTGCTGTCGGGAGGTCCGGACCTCGGGGGCGGGTCGCTCGCGGCGCGGCGGGACCGGTTCCGCGATCGGTTCGACGAGTTCCGGCGGGCGGTCGTGACCGAGCCCCGGGGCGGGGACGCGATCGTCGGCGCCCTCCTCGTGCCGCCCGAGGACCCGCGGCACGACATCGGTGTGATCTTCTTCAACAACGTCGGGTACCTCGGCATGTGCGGCCACGGGACCATCGGGGTCGTCGCCACGCTCGCGTACCTGGGGAGGCTTCCCGACCCGCGGGTCGAGCTCGAGACCCCGGTCGGGGTCGTCGGGGCCGAGCGGCGGCCGGACGGGCGCGTGTCGGTCCGTAACGTCGCGAGCTACCGGACCCGTTCGGGCGTCTCGGTCGAAGTCCCCGGCCACGGCGCCGTCGTCGGGGACGTGGCGTGGGGCGGGAACTGGTTCTTCCTGACGGACCGGGCCCCTGTCCCGCTGATCCGCGCGAACGTCGGCGAGCTGTCCCGGTACTGCGAGGCGATCCGAGGGGCCCTGCGCCGGGACGGAATCACCGGCGACGGCGGCGCCCCGATCGATCACATCGAGCTGTCCGGTCCGCCGGGCCGGTCGGACGCGAACGCGCGGAACTTCGTGGTCTGCCCCGGCGGGGCGTACGATCGCTCGCCGTGCGGCACGGGCACCAGCGCGCGCGTCGCGGCGCTCGTCGAGGACGGGGTGCTGCCGCCGGGCGAGATCTGGCGGCAGGAAGGCATCCTCGGGACCGTGTTCGAGGCCGTGGCCGAGCCGGCGACCCGCGGCGTCGTAGTCCGGATCACCGGCGCCGCGCACGTGACCGCGGAGGCGGAGCTGATCCTCGAACCGGGCGACCCGCTGCGGTACGGAGTGCCACCGTGAGCTCCGGACCAATGCCATTGCCGATCGGACGCGGGATGCTCGTCGCCCTTACGACCCCGTTCGCGCCGGACGAGACGGTCGACCGGGCCGCGTTCTCGCGCCATGTGCGATGGCTCACCGAACACGGGGTCGATGGGTTCGTGGTCGCCGGATCGCTCGGCGAGGGCGCGTCGCTCTCCCGGGAGGAGCGGGTCGCGCTGGTCGAGGAGGCCGCGGCCGCCGCGCCCGGGGGCGCGCGGATCGTCGCCGCGGTCGGGGCGACCCGAACGCAGGAGGCGGTGGGGCTCGCCCGGGACGTCGGCCGGGCCGGCGCCACCGGTCTCCTCGTGCTGCCGCCGTATGTCTATCGCGCCGACGCGTCCGAGGCACGGGCCCACTGGGCGGCGGTGCTGGACGCCACGCCGCTCCCCTGCATGCTGTACAACAATCCCGCGGCATACGGGATCGATCTCGGGGCCGAGGACGTGCTGGCGCTCGCTCCCGACCACCCGAACCTGGTCGCCGTGAAGGAGTCGAGCGGCGACGTGCGCCGCATCTCCGCGCTCCGCGCGTTGCTGGGCGAGCGCATCGACGTCGCGGTCGGACTCGACGACGCGATCGTCGAAGGGATCGCGGCCGGGGCGGTGGGGTGGGTCGCGGGCCTCGCGAACGCGCTGCCCGTCGAGTCGCTCGCGCTCTTCCGGGGCGCGGCTCGGCCCAACGACCCGGGGCTCCGCGCGCTCTACGACTGGTTCCTTCCGCTCCTGCGGATGGACACGACCGTGAAGTTCGTGCAGCAGATCAAGCTCCTCGGAGCCGAGCAGGGGATCGGGTCGACCCGGGTCCGGGCCCCCCGCCGGGAGCTCAGCGGCGCGGAACGGGCCGCGACCCTCGCGACGATCCGGGAACGGCTCGCGACCCGGCCGAGGGAGCCGGACGGGGCCCCCGCGCGCTAACCGCTCCCCGCCGCCGGAGGTCCGGCCGCGGGAGGCTCGGCCGCGGAGGGCGACGGCGCGGGTCCGCGGTTCCGCCAGGCGAACCGAACGACGACCGGCGCGATCAGCGTCGTGACGACCGTCAGCGCCCCGATGAACGGGAGGACGAACGGCGTCGTGGCGCCGATGTCGCTCCCCCCCTTCGCGACCACGATCGACATCTCGCCGCCGGAGGCCGACATGCTGAGGGCGGCGCGGCGGGCCGCCGGGGCCGCGACCCTCTGCTGCCGGGCGGCGAGGTAGGTCGATATCAGCTTCACCCCGAACGCCACCGCGACGAACGCCGCGATCGGCAGGATGTAGTTCGGGAGGAGGCCGATGTCCATCAGCGCTCCCATGCTGACGAAGAAGATCGCGCCGAACAGCTCCTTCAGCGGCGCCATGAGCCGGTGGGCGTCCGCCTGCGAGCGGGACTCGGCGACGAGAACGCCCGCAAGGAACGCCCCCGTGGCCACCGAGATCCCGATCACGCTCGAGATGATCGAGAGCGAGAACGCGACGCCGAGGATCCCGATCAGGTAGACCTCGTGGAGCCCGGTGTCGTGCAGCCGGTCGACCGCGCGCGGGATCACCCGGGACCCCAGGGCGAGCGTCCCTCCGATGAACACGCCCACGAGGATGAGCGAGAGCGCGATCTGGTCGACCGACAGGTGGCCGGTGAGCGCGGTGGACTGCAGGATCCCGAGCAGTGTCACCGTCACGATGTCCTCCACGACGGTGATCCCGAGGAGGAGCGACGTCTCGTCTGCCTGGAGCACGCCCAGGTCCTCGAGGATGCTCGAGAGGATCACGGTGCTCGTGACCGAGATCGCGAGCCCGAGGAACAGCGCGTCGTAGAGCGGGAATCCGAACGCGGTGCCGAGCAGGAAGCCCGCGGCGAACGTGGAGAGCGATTCCGCGAGCGCGATGACGAGCGCGGTGCGTCCGACCGCCCGCAGCCGGTTGAGCGGGTACTCGAGGCCGACCGCGAAGAGCAGGAACACGATCCCGATCTCGGCGAGAGCGCTGAGGATGTCCGGATACGCGACGAGCGACGTCGGCGGCGTGTACGGGCCGATGATCATCCCGGCCAGGATGTACCCGATGAGCAGCGGCTGGTGGAGCAGCCGGCACACCAGCGCCATGCCGAGCGCGACCAGCATGACGATCGCGAGGTCCTGGACCACCAGCACCTCGTTGATCGTCATCGAGCGTTCCCCGGAACGCGACCCTCCATATGGGGCCTCGCTCGGTCGCGCGCCGTCGAGCTCTTACCCGCGGCCGCGCTTCGACCGGCATGAGCGAAACGGACGAGCGCCGCTGGGCCGAGGTCGACCGGTACATCACCGAGCTTCTCGTACGACCGGACGCGGCGCTCGACGCCGCGAACTCGGACGCCGAGGCGGCCGGACTCCCCTCGATCCAGGTCTCCGCGGCCCAGGGCGCGCTCCTGGGGCTCCTCGTCCGGCTCTCGGGAGCCCGAACGGTCCTCGAGATCGGGACGCTCGGCGGGTTCTCCGCGATCTGGATGGCCCGCGCGCTGCCCCCGGGCGGTCGCCTGCTGTCGCTCGAGATCGATCCGAAGCACGCGGACGTCGCCCGGAAGAACCTCGAGCGCGCCGGCGTCGCCGATCGGGTCGAGGTACGGGTCGGTCCTGCCCTCGAGACGCTCCGGTCGCTCGCGAACGACCCACGGGCGCCGTTCGACTTGGTGTTCCTCGACGCGGACAAGGTCGAGTACGCGGACTACTTCTCCGCGGTGCTCCCGTTGTCCCGTCCCGGCACGGTGATCGTCGCCGACAACGTCGTGCGGCAGGGCACGATCGTCGACGACGGCGCGGCGGACCCGCGGGTCGGCGGCATCCGTCGCTTCCTCGAGCGGGCCGCGGCGACCCCAGGTCTGCTCGGCACGGTCGTCCAGACCGTCGGAGCGAAAGGCTACGATGGGATGGCCGTCCTCTGGGTCGGGGCCGGGGCCCGCACCGAGACCTCGACCCGTCGCTAGCGGCGGGTCCAGCAACGAAAAAAAAGCAGTCTCCCGGGGAAACCCCGGGAGACCGGTCCCGCCCTACTGGACGGGGACCTTGACGTCGGTCTCGGCGGGCGTGGGATGGAGCTTCGGCAGTTCGAGCTCGAGCACGCCGTTCTCGACCTTCGCCTTCGCGTCGGCCGCCACGACCGGCTCCGGGAGCTCGAGGGCCCGGTAGTACCCGAGCTGGCTCAGCTCGCGGTGGACGACCTGCTCCCCGTCCTTGACGGACCGGTCGGTCTTCTTCTCTCCCCGGATCTCGACGCTCGAGCCCTTGACGTGGATCTCGAGGTTCTCCTTCGGGATCCCCGGGATCTCGGCGACGACCCGGTACGACGTGCCGGAGTCGGTCACATCGGTCCGCGCCGGACGGAGCACGGGCCGCTGCGGCCCGGACTCGACGGTCCAGAGCGCGCCCCACGGACGGATCCCGAACGCCTCGTAGAAGCGTCGGCCCATCTCGTCGAACAGCTGCTCGACGTCGTTCCCACT
>DATJRX010000080.1:0-4451 GCA_035504395.1 Thermoplasmata archaeon
AGGCTGAGCTCCCCCCGGCCCATCGTGCCGGTCTTGAGATCGTTCGCCCACACGAAGTCGCTGGCGCCGCAGTTGCTGCATGTCGGAGCCACGGAGCTACACCTGCCCTGCGAGAGCAGGCCCGCCCTCGACTAAAAAGGGTTGTGTCGCTTTGCCCCCGGTCGGGGGCCCCCTTGCGCGCGGCCGAAGCGCCGCGCGACGAAATCGCCAAGTAGTCCGGGTCGGCTGGCCCCGCCCGATGACCGCTGCCAACTTTCAACGCATCGCGGTAGCCATCGACGGTTCTTCGCACGCGACCGTGGCGCTCGACACGGCCGTCGATCTCGCGAAACGCTACCGCGCCGGGCTCACGGTGATCGCCATCGCGCCCCTGGTCCCGGTCTACGTGGCCCCGACGGAACCGTTCTCGCCCGGCATCGTTCCCCCGAGCGAGCTTCCGCGCTACCAGCAGATCGTGGACGCCGCCGTGAAGCAGGCGAAGTCCGCGGGGATCGCCGCGGTCTCGGGCGTCGCCCGAGAGGGCGTGGTCGTCGACGAGATCCTCGATCTCATCGAGCAGAACTCGGTCGATCTCCTCGTGGTCGGTTCGCGCGGGCTCTCGACGACGAAGCGGATCTTCCTCGGCAGCGTGTCGAGCGCGGTCGTGACCCACGCACCGTGTCCGGTGCTGGTGATCCGCCCCGCGCCTACGAAACGGTCGGCCCCGAGATGATCACACGCGTCGGCACGGGAAGCTTGTGCGACGCCTTCCGCAGCGCTTCCTTCGCGTCGGGTACGTGGGCCTCGGTCGTGTAGACGGTGATCAGCTCCGACCCGATCTCCGCGCGGACGGCGTGACCGACCGGCTTGCCGAAGGCCCGGCGCATCCCGTCGGAGATACGGTCGGCGCCCGCCCCCATGGCCATCTTGTGCTCGCGCAGGATCTGGTGGGGGAACCGCCGGACCTTGAGGTGGAACTGATTGGGCGCGTTCTTCTCGAGGACACGGACGGCGCTGATGCGGGCGGCCTCGAGCGCGATGTCGCGGACCTGGGCCGCTTCCTCGGTGCCGAGCGACAACGCGATCGGGAACTCGCTCTTCAGGTCCCCCGTGTCGAACTGGGTCACCCGGCAGTTCGGCACGCCGCCCATGTATTCGCGGCGAGTGTAGACCTGCCCCTCGACCTTGCGGTACATCCGGGCCGGCTTGCGCGTCATGGGCGCGGCGGAGACGGCCCCCTCGATAAAACGATTGCCTTCGCGGCGCGAGGGTCCTCGAGGAGACGGGCGCCCGAAGCAGCGGCCCGGAGTTCGAGCACCGGGAGGTGGGCCTCCTGGAGCCAGCCGAGCACCGCCGCGCGGGACCTCGCATCGGTCGGTCGCGCGAAGAAGGCCCGGCCGAACATCGCCTGCGCGGCATCGGCGCCGCGGTTTCGGAGCGCCCGGAGCACCCGCTCGAGCGCGGGCGACGTGAGGCCGGCGCGATCGGTGAAGTCCGCGCTCGCGCGGAAGAACGCGGCGGCGGACGGCCGGCGAAGGAGCTCGGGGAGGTCGCCCGCCGCCCGCGCGAGCCGGCCGAGGGCGGCCCGTCCCCGCAGGATCCGGGGCGAGGGGATCGGCCGCCCGACGACCCCGACGAGGATCGGACCCGCCAGCGCGCGATGCTCTACCGCGCCCCAGGGCGGGATCCCCGGCCGCACGCGGAACTCGAGCCCTCCGCCTCCGACGATCGCCGCGACGCCCCCGAGTCCGCCGCCTCCGAAGAGGTCCGCAAGATGCGCCGTCTGGATCGCGACCGCGCGGGAGCGCCCCCCGACCGCGGCCACGGCGAGGGCCGTCGCGGTCGCCCCGGCGGCGCTCAGACCGAACCCCTGGCCGATCGGGAGATCGTGCGCGAGCCGGACCCGGAGCGTCCCAATCCCGGGAGGGAACAGTCGACGCGCGACCTCCTCGCTGATCGGGAGCGTACGTCGGGCGTCGCTCGTCAGGCGGATCCGATCCGGGCCCGCGGGGTCCACCTCCGCCTCCGCGGTGACGCCGACCTCGAGGACGATCCCGGCGCCGAGGGAGCCGCGGGCGCGCGGGTCCCGGGCGGAGAGCGCGGGCCGGAAGATCCCGGTCACGTGCGCCGGAGCGAACGCCCGCGCGCGTCGGCCGCGGCTCACGAAATACCCTGCCCCCCGCCGGTGCATGACCACTTCTTATAAGCGGGGCTCGCATGGTTAGTCTCCGGAATCCCTGAGGGGTCCGGGCTCCAACCACAATGAGCGATTCCGACGCGCCGGGCGCGCCGCACGAGACGTTCGACCGGTTGAACTTCCTCGAGCTCCGCAACACGCAGCTCGCCGAGGCGATCAAGCGGGTCGAGAGCGAGCGGCACTACATGGAGGCCGAGATCCTCCGGCTCCAGCGCGAGGTCAAGCGTCTCAAGACCGAGCTCGACCGCCTCCGCTACCCGCCCCTGATCGTCGGCAGCGTCCGGGACGTCCTCACCGACGGCCGCGTGATCGTGAAGTCGTCGACCGGGCCGGACTTCGTCGTCAACTCGGCCGAGTCGGTCGAGCACTCGAAGATCAGCGTCGGGAGCCGCGTCGCGCTCAACAAGCAGACCCTGGCCGTGATGGGCGTGCTGCCCGCGTCGCTCGACCCGCTCGTGACCGCGAGCGAGATCGTCGACAAGCCGTCGATCAGCTACTCCGACATCGGGGGCCTCACCGACCAGGTCCGGGAGATCCGCGAGGCGGTCGAGTATCCGCTCCTCCGCTCCGAGCTGTACAAGAAGGTCGGGGTCGACCCGCCGAAGGGCGTGCTCCTCATCGGCTCGCCCGGCACCGGGAAGACGATGATCGCCAAGGCGGTCGCCCACCACACGAACGCGACGTTCGTTCGGCTCGTCGGGAGCGAGCTCGTCCAGAAGTACATCGGGGAGGGCGCCCGGCTCGTCCGCGAGCTGTTCCAGCTCGCCCGGGAGAAGGCGCCGACGATCATCTTCATCGACGAGGTCGACTCGATCGGGGCGAAGCGCCTCGAGGTCGCGACCAGCGGCGACCGGGAGGTCCAGCGGACCCTGATGCAGCTTCTGGCCGAGATGGACGGCTTCGAGCCGCTCTCGAACGTCAAGATCATCGCCGCGACCAACCGTCCGGACATCCTCGACGACGCGCTGCTCCGTCCGGGCCGGTTCGACCGGATCATCGAGATCCCGGTCCCGACCTTCCAGGGCCGGGCCGAGATCTTCCGGATCCACTCCCGCGGGATGGCCGTGCGCGACCCGATCGACTTCGACGCGCTCGCGAGCCGCTGCGAGGGCGCCACGGGGGCCGACATCCGCGCGATCTGCACGGAGGCCGGCATGTGGGCGATCCGCGAGGAGCGCGACAGCGTCACCCTCACGGACTTCGAGCGGGCGATCGAGAAGGTCATCGGCGAGGAAGAGCTCCGCAAGGAGTCCGTCACGATGTTCGCGTGACGGGTCGACGACCCGGGCTCACGCGAGCGCGAACTTCCCCACGATCCGGGGTCCCGCCGGCACGGACAGGTCCATGACGATCACGGGAGTGCCCGGCGCGTGGACGACCGGGCGGTCGGTGGTCGCAACCACGCGACCGGCCCCGACCTCCTCGAGCGTGCCCGGCACGGCCTGGAGCCCGATCCCGAGGTGGACGCGGGCGCCGACCCCGGCGTCCCCGCGGTAGTATCGGCACCGGGCGAGCGGTCCTCCCTCGAGCCGCGTCCCCTCGCGGAGCGCCCCCTCGGGCGCCAGCACCTGTCCGCGCTCGAGCTCGTCCGCCTCGACCCCCCGCAGCGCCACGCCGACCCGCTCGCCGCAGCCCGCGTCCTTTCGGTCGATGTCGTGGACCTGGATCGACCGTACCTCGACCAGCTTGGGGGTCGGCCACAATCGGAGCTTCTCGTGCGCCCGGAGCGTGCCGCGTCGCACGACCCCGAGCGCGACGGCCCCGACGCCCTTCACGGGAAAGGCGTGGTCGAGCGCCACGAGGACCGGTCCGTCGACGACGGGGGCGGTCCACGACTCGACGAGCTCCCGCAGGTGCGGAAGGTCGAGCGGCCGACGCTCGGCGGACTGGAGCCGGCCCCCCTTCAGCGCGCGGTCGAGCTCCGCGTCCCCGACGCCGGGTCCGGGGACCACGGTCGTGGGAACCTCGACCACCTCGGTCGTCGCGATCGCCTCGGCGACGGGCCGGGAGAGCTCGGGAACGACGAGGAGCGCCCGGTCCGCCATCGAGAGGGCCGCGACCAGGGGGGGAAACTTCTCGGGGAATTGCGTCGGCTCGACGAGCGTGATCGCGTGGCCGTCGTGCACCTCGTTGAACAGGGTGAGGTCCGACGCGGTGCCCTTCTTGCCGAGCTCCTTCGCGACGGAGCCGCCGCCCACGACGGCGACGGTCACCCCCGTCGTCATGGGGCCGCCGCCCGGGGCGACTTCGGGCGCGCGACCTTGAGGGTCAGCTC